>NZ_JARXOV010000059.1:0-415 GCF_030162955.1 Comamonas jiangduensis | reverse complement strand
CACATCAATCACAAAGGCCACAAACATTTGCCCTTGCCATGTTGATATATAGGTGAAGTCTGCAACCCAAAGCTGGTCAGGGCGCTGGGCTGTGAACTGGCGGTTGACCAGGTCTAGCGGGCTTGGCCGTGCCACATCTGGGCGTGTCGTACGTACCTTCTTGCCTCGCCTTGCACCTTCAAGGCCCAGCTTGCGCATCAGGCGTTGCACTGTGCAGCGGGCAATCGGCAAACCCTCTCGGTGCATCTGCTTCCAGACTTTGACGATGCCATACACCTGCCAATTGGCATGCCACACCCGTTGAATATGACTGCAACGTTCTTCATCTGATTGGCTGCGCTTGCAGCGCAGCCAAGGGCAGTTTCTTTGTTGAACCCTGCGCCTGTAGCCCGATGGGGCAATTTGCAGCAACCTG
>NZ_JARXOV010000058.1:0-434 GCF_030162955.1 Comamonas jiangduensis | reverse complement strand
GTGGTGACAACCAAGGCCTCAAAGACTGGCACCTGTGGGCCAAGCCTGGCGCAGTCATAGTGTTCGACGAATTTCAGCGCGCCTGGCCACCACGGCCCAACGGCTCTAAAGTCCCCGACGAAATCCAAGCCCTGGACACCCACCGGCACATGGGCGTCGACTTCGTACTCATCACCCAAAACGTTATCAACACCGACCGCCACGTGCACGGCCTGGTCGGTCGCCACCTGCACGTTCGCCGCATGGCTAATTTGCCCTTGACCATCGTTTATGAGTGGGACCACTGCAGCCGCCAGTTGCTCTACGCCAAGAGCCTGACCAAGCAGACCTGGCGCTACGACAAAAAAGTCTTCAAGCTCTACCGCAGCGCAGACGCTCACACCAAGCAGCCCCGCAAAATTCCCGGCCTGGTCTGGTTTGTCCTGGTCGGCCTT
>NZ_JARXOV010000057.1:0-434 GCF_030162955.1 Comamonas jiangduensis | reverse complement strand
GCGGTGACAACCAAGGCCTCAAAGACTGGCACCTGTGGGCCAAGCCTGGCGCAGTCATCGTCTTCGACGAATTCCAGCGCGCCTGGCCACCACGGCCCAACGGCTCCAAAGTCCCCGACGAAATCCAAGCCCTCGACACCCACCGGCACATGGGCGTCGACTTCGTGCTCATCACCCAAAACGTCATCAACACCGACCGCCACGTGCACGGCCTGGTCGGTCGCCACCTGCACGTGCGCCGCATGGCCAACTTGCCCTTGACCATCGTTTATGAGTGGGACCATTGCAGCCGTCAGTTGCTCTACGCCAAGAGCTTGACCAAGCAGACCTGGCGCTACGACAAAAAAGTCTTCAAGCTCTACCGCAGCGCTGACGCTCACACCAAGCAGCCCCGCAAAATCCCCGGCCTCGTATGGTTTGTCCTGGTTGGCCTC
>NZ_JARXOV010000056.1:0-436 GCF_030162955.1 Comamonas jiangduensis | reverse complement strand
GGGCACGATCACCGTCAATGCCACCGACGGCATTGCCACGGTGAGCATCGGCGGCACGGCGTACACGCTGGCCGATCTGAACGGCAAGTTCGTGAACACCGGCAAGGGCGTGCTGACCATCACTGGCGTGACGCCTGCGGCGGACGGCAAGAGTGCCGAGATCGACTACAGCTACACCCTCAGCGCTGCGCAAACGCACGTTGCGGGCAATGGCGACAACACTCTGACGGGCACCCTGACGGACACCATTGCAGTGGCAGTGGCAGGCGTGGGCGGCAGCACGGGCAGCGGCAACGTCACGATCACCATCGTGGACGACGTGCCCGTGGCGGCCTCGCACATCGCAGGCTCTGTGACCGAAGACGGCACGGCGCTGGTGAATGGCAACGTCACGACAGCAACGGGCAACGGCTTCGGCCAAGACGGCGCAGCGACC
>NZ_JARXOV010000055.1:0-550 GCF_030162955.1 Comamonas jiangduensis | reverse complement strand
TGTAAGGCCGATGTGCATCCGTGCAGTAATGGATATGTGCATCCATAGGTAGTTGAGGCTGCAGCACTTTGGCTGTTTTCGTTCCTCGCTCCCCAAGTGCAAACCCGACGATCTGGTGACTTGCCCTGTCTATTGCCCACCACAGCCAGATGGGCTGTTTTTTGAGCCCACATAACTCCACATCTCATCGGCCTCAATGACCGCTAGATCTTTGGCTGTTGGCGCTTGAAGTGCTTTGCCAGCAACTTCTTTGCGCACCCAACCCAACACTGCGTTGTGGCTCACGTGCAATAGGCGTTCGATTTTTCTTGCGGCAATACCTTCGGCATACATCGCCAAGGCCAGTGCTTTGATCTTTGGATCGATGAGGCGCAAGTCCTTGTCACCAAAGGTTCTGCGGCATCCCATGCACATCCATCTTTGTCGTTTGTGGCGGCTCAGGCCAATCTTTTGTGTGTGATGGTGATTACAGCGAGGGCATTGCATAGCGAAACGGAAAAGGCATGGAATATAGCGCTTGGCGCCATCTCCATACCTCATGCGCAATCCC
>NZ_JARXOV010000054.1:0-552 GCF_030162955.1 Comamonas jiangduensis | reverse complement strand
ACTCATGGGTTGGTCTCTCCAATGTCACTGCCCGCAGCCGTGCGGCGCTCCGCTTGCCCAACTGCGTGCTGTGCCATCTGCGAGCCCTTAGCCACGATCGTGGCAACCAGGGCGCGGGCTTGTTGGGTTGCAGTGGGTTTGCGCTTGAATTTGGGGCTGGGCTTTTGTTCCTGCAGGAACTTGGCGATGGACAGCCACTGATCGCGGTTGCGCTGGTTGCGCATGAGGGGGGAGTCGGTCATGCGCCTTGCTCCAGCTTGAATTGCATGAGCAGCGCAGTTGCCAATCTAGACTCTGTGACAACACGCTTAAAGTCTGCACGAAGCATCAAAAACTCAGACTCAAACAAGCCGTCAGACGACAAGTTGTCAAACCCATACTTAGCTTCATGGGCTCTGTTTTCCAGCCAGCGCTGAAATTGCTCAAGCGTTGGGGTGCCCCCCACCTGGTCGACCGGGGCGGAAGCCGCCAGGCGAGCGCTCTGGTCTTGGTGACCAGGCGGGGAACTTGATTCGGTGCGGGGGGTGGTTTTAGACATGCTGGCGGCTCCTG
>NZ_JARXOV010000053.1:0-617 GCF_030162955.1 Comamonas jiangduensis | reverse complement strand
TTTTCGAGCGAACTGAACATGTGGGCTCCTAGTCATGATCTGGGTTCACAGAGAAGATGTTGAGTATCTGTTTGGAGCACCAGACAACGATCACCACCACCAGCATCAGGCCGAAGGCCGTGGAGAGGTCTTGCAGGCGTTCCTCGTCCGGTGGTGCTGGCTCGACCTGCACAACGACCGTGAGGGTCTCTGTGCTGGCCGTGGCGGTGTTCGTGTCTGCCATGGCTTAGCGCCAGCCCAGCTTGGATGCCAGCTTGAGCAAACCCCAGACAGCTACCATGGCGCCGATAACCAGGCCAACAGCGGACAGCATGTCAGCTTTGGCTGCATCGACAGCAGTGCCAACGGCTTCAGGCAGTGCAGCATGGGCAGTGCCAACGGTGGCGAGTACAACGGCCGGAATGGCGGCCAGGCGGGCTTTGATTGCGTTGGACATGGTGTCCTCCTTTGAATACTGCGGAATTGCAGCCGGTAGCCCTGCACGCAAGGCTACGAGCTGAAATCAGCGCTTATGCAGCCTTGGCAACGCTAGTTCCAGGAGCGCGAACAGGCTGGGGGTCGTTGGGGACGACAGAGATGCTGGCGATTTCTTGGACACGCTTGCCCCAGCGCATGAC
>NZ_JARXOV010000052.1:0-649 GCF_030162955.1 Comamonas jiangduensis | reverse complement strand
CGCCCGAAGCGCTGACGCGCAAACAGCCGTGTTTATCAGCGACGAGCTGGGCGCATGCTTGACCAGGTGCAGTGCCACGCGAATGTGGCCAGTGATGCGTTGACCGCTACGAGGCGGCAGGGTTTGACCAGGTAGAAACGGGAAGCGATGGACAGGCGCGCAGGTGGCCATGTGAGCACATCAAACGGAAAGCGCGCGAGAGAGGGCGAACTGCTGACGACAGGCCCTAAACAAGGCATGCGCGCACTTAGAAATGCCACCCTTTTTGAGTACCGACAACCGTGCCTGTCCAGGTGGCATTGGTGCTGGCTGGTGGCGTGGGGTCTGGGTACCAATCGACATTGCCGCCTGCTAAAAGATTCGTAGGCGTGACGGTCATGATTTCGCAGGTGCCGGGCTCTGGGGCCATAGGCTGGCCGGTGTCGTCGTAGCAGTTGCAGCGGGTGGCAGAGCGCACACAGCCTGCCAGGGTGGGGCCTTTGGGCTTTTCTTCTGCAGCGGGGGCGGCAGTGGCCACGGTGAGCGGGTCAGCGGGTGCAGCGGCGCTTTGCTTGGCGGGTGCCTGAGCGACGGTCTCGAGCTTTTTGCCACCGGCGATGCGATCTTGCAGGCGGTTGTAGAACGTGGGGCCGAGGTAGGCAGCGGCAAC
>NZ_JARXOV010000051.1:0-790 GCF_030162955.1 Comamonas jiangduensis | reverse complement strand
CGCGTCGATGAGCTCGTGGTCAATCAGCAGCCCGCGTATGTTGGTGTAGATGGTGCGGGGGTGCATGGTGGTGACGCCGTCTTCATCGGTCACGGGTACATGCGTGCCAATCAGGGGCAGCAGCAGCTTGGTGATGGCGTACAGGGTTTTGCCTGCACCTGGGGTGCCGGTGATGACAGTGATCATCCTGGGTTCCTTCCAAGAATCTGCGTTGCACGCTGCACTTGCCACAGCAGTAGCTTGGTGGTGATGGCGCCGAGAATCATTCCAAGGCCTTGACCGCCACCGGCGTACAGGAACAGGTTGAGCGTGTCAGCGGGCAGCGTATTGATGCCGTCTTTAACAGCGTTTTTGAGGGTGCTGATGACGAGCTCGAACCCGGTGATGGTGATAACGCTGAATCCGATTGCGGCCAGGATGCGGCCAATCATGGGCTGCAGCATTGCCAGGAGCCATGTTCCTAGTTTCATGTTTCTGCCCTTCCTGGCATGACGATGAACAGCGCTCCCAGGGCACAGAGCAGCAGCAGGATGGGGCGAACGTAGGTGGCGACGTAGTCGCACGTTTGCTCCCAGTCGTAGACCTTGACGGACTTGCCTGCCAAGGTGGCGTATTTGTCCGCAGGACAGGAGCCATTGCCCCAACTGTTTTCTACTGCGTAGGTCACATTGAATGTGCCTTTGGGTATCTCGCCCTCGGGGGTGTCCAGCTCCAGGCAGGCCAGCACGTTCGGGTTCTTGTCACAGAAGTCGCGGTCTTCTTTGCCATCCTCGCGGGGCGTGTCTGTCGA
>NZ_JARXOV010000050.1:0-795 GCF_030162955.1 Comamonas jiangduensis | reverse complement strand
AAACTCGAAGAGGAAAGCATGAGAAAGACCATTGACTCCAGTGGTTCTGCGTCCTCACGCGAGCCGCAAAACTGGCATGCCATTGATTGGCATCTGGTTGAGCGGTTCGTGCGAACGACGCAGCAACGTATAGCGAAGGCTACGCAGGAGAAGGACTGGCGCAGGGTGAAAGCTTTGCAAAGGTCTTTGAACCACTCGTTTTCTGCCAGAGCATTGGCGGTGAGACGAGTTACTGAAAACCAAGGTAAGCGAACGGCAGGTGTCGATCGTCAGCTTTGGGATTCACCTGCCCTGAAATGGGCGGCGATAGGTCGGTTAAAGCAGCAACGGGGGTATAAAGCCAAACCGCTTCGGCGGGTCTATATCCCCAAGTCAAACGGGAAAGATCGCCCTTTGGGCATTCCAACTATGTTTGACCGGGCAATGCAGGCACTTCACCTGCTGAGCCTAGAGCCTGTGGCTGAAACCACGAGCGATCCGAACAGCTACGGCTTCAGGAAACATCGCTCGACGGCAGATGCTATGGGGCAGATATTCGTCTGTACGTCCAAGAAAGCTTCGGCTGAATGGGTGTTGGAGGCGGATATCGAAGGCTGTTTTGACCATATCAACCATGAGTGGCTGGTGCGTCATGTTCCGATGAACAAGACAATCTTGCGCAAGTGGCTGAAAGCCGGGGTGATCCACAAGGGTCGCCTATCGCCAACTGAAGAAGGGACGCCGCAAGGCGGCATCATCTCGCCAACCTTGGCGAATATTTGTTTGAACGGGCTGGAGTCAGACCTGCTCGCGCAC
>NZ_JARXOV010000005.1:0-211164 GCF_030162955.1 Comamonas jiangduensis | reverse complement strand
ACTTGGTGTCTGAAAAAGAATTTTTTAATCTTCTTTTTTCTTCGTGATCAGCATCAGCGTAACCAGCGAAGAACGCAATTGTATACCTAGTTTTGAGCAGCTTTAGGGAAATCCCTTGAATTTCCCTGCAACCGCCTTGCGGCGGTTGTTTGGCATGAGGTTTAGCGCTGCTGAACGGCTTGTTCCAGTGCATCGACGAACAAAGCGGGAACGTCACAGCCTGTTTGCTGCTGGATTTCTTGGAAGCAGGTGGGGCTGGTAACGTTGATCTCGGTGACCTTGTCACCAATCACATCTAAGCCCACCAGCAGCAGGCCGCGTGCGACCAGGATGGGCCCCAGCTTGTCGGCGATGGCACGGTCGCTGTCGCTGAGCGGCTGGGCCACACCCTTGCCACCCGCAGCCAGATTGCCGCGCACTTCGTTGCCCTGCGGAATGCGGGCCAGGCAGTACGGCACGGGCTTGCCGCCAATGATGAGGATGCGCTTGTCGCCCTGGGTGATGGCAGGCAGGAACTTCTGCACCATCACGCTGGTGGCGCCCTGCTGGTTCAGGGTTTCGATGATGGAGCCCAGGTTCATGCCATCAGCACCGACGCGGAAGATGCCCATGCCCCCCATACCGTCCAGCGGCTTGAGGATGATGTCCTGGTGTTGGGTATGGAAGGCGCGGATATCCTGGGGGTTGCGGGTGATGAGGGTGGGGCCCAGCACCTCGGGGAATTCCATCACCGCCATTTTCTCGGGGTGGTCACGCAGCGCCGCCGGCTTGTTGAAGACCTTGGCGCCCTCCCGCTCGGCCTGGCTGAGCATGTGCGTGGCATAGAAGAACTCACTATCAAAGGGCGGGTCTTTGCGCATCAGCACGGCATCAAAAGCAGCGAGCGCCTGCTGGGCGACCGCCAGCTCTTCAAACCAAGCGTGTGCATCGCCCGTGAGGCGAATCTCACGCACTTGCGCCATGACCTTGCCGCCCACCTGCCAGCTCATATCTTTCGGCTGCGTCGCAAAGATCGTGTGGCCGCGTCGCTGCGCCTCACGCATCATGGCAAAGGTGGTGTCTTTTTTGGTGTTGAAGGATTCCAGCGGATCGGCAACGAAAAGCAATTGCATGGCAAGCAGGGGGTGCAACCCCGTTCAATAAAAGAGAGAGTGTTCAGCGCTCAGTTGTACGCCAAGGTTTGTACTGTTGCACAAACAGGGCCAAACTGCCGGCGACCACCCCCCAGAACGCAGAGCCCACGCCCGCAATCACCACCCCGCTCAATGTCACCAAGAAAGTGATGAGCGCAGGCTCGCGGCTGCTGTCTTGCTGCATGGCCACCAGCAGCCCACCGCCGATGCTGCCCAGCAGCGCCAGACCCGCAATGGCCACAACCAATTCTTTCGGGAAAGCAGCCAGCAGCCCTGCTACCACGGCACCAAAGATTCCGATGAGCACATAAAACAGGCCGCACCACACTGCGGCGGTATAGCGCTTGGAGGAATCGGCATGCGCTTCGGGGCCCATGCAGATGGCGGCAGTGATGGCCGCCAAGTTCAGACCAAAGGCGCCGAAAGGTGCCAAAAGCAGATTGATGACGCCTGTGCCGCCAATCAATCTGGAGATCGGCATTTGGTAACCCGCCGAGCGAATCACCGCCACGCCCGGCAAATTCTGCGAGGCCATAGTGACCACACACAAAGGCAAGGCCAGGCTGATGCACGCTTGCCAAGAGAAGACCGGGCTGGTCCATTGCGGCCTGGCCAGCGACCACTGCACCTGCTCCCAGTGCATCAACCCCTGGCTGGCGGCATAGGCAATACCCGCCAACAAGGTGCACATCACCGCATAACGCGGTAGCAAGCGCCGCGACAGCAAGTACACCAGCAGCATGGTGAGCACCAAGGGCAGCGCGGTTTGTGCCGACTCAAACACCTGCAGCCCAAACCTTGCCAGCACCCCCGCCAGCAGCGCTGCGGCAATTGATGCGGGAATACGGTCCATCAGCTTTTCAAACCAGCCGCTAAAGCCAAGCAGCACGATCAAGGCCGCACTGACCATGAAGGCGCCCACAGCTTCGCCCATGCTAAAGCTCCCCGTCAAACCCGCTGCCGCCAAAACAGCCGCACCAGGTGTGCTCCATGCCACCATCACTGGCTGGCGCAAGATGAGTGACGGCACCATGCAGCACAGGCCAATGCCCCAGCCCAAGGCCCACATCCATGAACTGATCTGCACCGGCGTTGCCCCAAAAGACTGCGCAGCCTGAAAGACCAGCGCCACCGAACTGGTGACCCCCACCAGCACCGCCACAAAGCCAGCGCTCAACGCCGACAGGCTGAAGTCTTTGAAAAATTGCATAGCTGCACATTGTGCGCAGACGCGCTGCAGTGCGCCACCACCAACGTGCCTACATACTCAGGCAGCCACAAAAAAAGCGCGGGGCTTGCACCACGCGCTTTAAAAAGGTGAGCTATTGGCGCTTGTATTCAAAGGACTTCGGATAGATATATATCTGAATCCTAGTAAATACCAGCGCAAGCAGCTCTTATTTTTTACAAAACCACCTGCATTGCTGCACGCAGGCTTTAGTCGTACACCTCGGCTTCGGGGTTGGTGGCCTCCAACTCATAGCTCGCAGCCAGCATGGCCAAACGCGCGATGACGCCATACATATAGAAGCGATTGGGCGCGCTGGCACCGGGGTGCATGCCGGGCTGGGGCATGTGGTTGCTGTGCGCAAAGGCCAGCGGCACATAGCTAGAGCCGGGGGCATTCAAGTTTTCGTCGATGCCGCGCTCGGGGTGCATGCGGTAAAAGCCGCCGACCACATAGCGATCCAGCGTGTACACCACCGGCTCCGCCACAGCATCGTTCATGCGCTCCGAGGTTTGCACGCCCTCTTGGATGATGAAGTCTTGCACCGGCAGGCCATCTTTGATGATGCCCATCTTGTTGCGCACCTTCTTGGTCAGGTCATCCAGCTCTTTGGCGTCGCGCACCGTCATCACGCCCATGCCATAGGTACCGTTGTCGGCCTTGACGATGGCGAAGGGCTTTTCCTTGATGCCATATTCCTTGTATTTGCGACGCACCTTGGTCAGCAAGGCATCCACCTGCTCTGCCAAGTTACCGAGGTTGCCACCCTCGCTGAAGTCCAAGCCTTCCGCTTTCGCGAACAGGGGATGAATCAGCCAATGGTCAATACCCAGCAATTTACCGAAGCGCTTGGCCACATCTTCATAGCTTTGGAAGTGACGGCTCTTGCGGCGTGTGCACCAGCCTGCATGCAAGGGTGGCAGCAAGTATTGCTCGTACAGCTCTTCCAAAATGCCAGGCACACCGGCAGACAGATCGTTGTTGAGCAAGATGGTGCAAGGGTCAAAGTGCTTCAGGCCAATGCGGCGCTTGGTGCGCAGCACAGGTTCGAGCAGCACCGTCTCGCCATTGGGCAACTTGAGCTCGGTCGGCTTCTTGATGTCCGGGCTGATCGAGCCCAGGCGTGCGTTCAGGCCCGCCATCTTGAAGATACGTTGCAGCTGCGCCAGGTTGCTCAGGTACGAAGGGTTGCGGTTGTGGTTCTCCGGAATGATCAGGAGGTTGCGCGCCTCGGGGCAGATTTTTTCAATCGCTGCCATGGTGGCCTGCACGGCCAGGGGCAACATCTGGTCAGTCAGGTTCTGCCAGTTACCGGGGAACAGATTGGTGTCCACTGGCGCTAGCTTGAAACCCGAATTGCGGATATCCACCGAGCTGTAAAACGGCGGCGTGTGCTCCATCCACTCCAGCCTGAACCAGCGCTCAATAGCGGGCATGGAGTCGATGATGCGCTGCTCTAACTCGTTGATCGGGCCAGTCAAAGCGGTGATGAGATGTGGAACCATGTGTGTCCTTGAACGACGGTGGTTATGTAATTGTAAGTAATCGCTGCAAACTTAAGTGTTTACCCTTATGCCCCGGATCATACGCAGGTGCTCACTCACCTGCGCCAGAATGCCGGAGTCAAAAGGGCGAGAAAGCTCAAAATCTCCAACCGCCCCAACAACATACCCAGCGTGCAGACCCAGATTTGGAAGTCTGTCAACGTGGCATATGAAGAGGTCGGCCCAATGCTACCGAGTCCAGGCCCCAAGCAGTGCACACTGGCAATGGCAGCGGAAAAAGCCGTTACAGGGTCCAAATCCGTCAGCATCAACACCATGCTCAGCAGCACAATCGTGCCGCCATACACGAGCATAAAGGCCAAAACCGCAAAAATCATGCGGTTATCCACAACGCGCCCACCCAGCACCACCGGTTGTACTGCGCGCGGATGCACCAGCCTTGTCAGTTCACGCCGCGCCTGGCTGAACAAAATCAGCATACGCATCATTTTGATGCCTCCGCCCGTAGAACCTGCACTGGTCGCCATGCCAGACAAAATCAACATGAAGACCGGCGCAAACACGGGCCACGTCAGATAGTCTGTCGTGGCAAAGCCCGTGGTTGTGGCTACCGATACCGTATTAAACATGCCGTAGCGCAAGGCATCCAGTGGGCCGTAGATGCCTTTGACCCACAGCAGCAGCGCCACCAGCAAGCCCCCCAGCAGCAGCACCCCCACGGTGGCGCGCATTTCGGGGTCATGCCAAAAACCACGCCAATTGCCTTTGCGCATGGCCACAAAGTACAAGGCAAAGTTACAGCTGGCGGCCACCATAAAGACAAAAGCAATCGCTTCCAGCAGCGGAGACTGGAAGTAGGCAAAACTCGCATCATGCGAGGACAGCCCCCCCAAGCTCACGGTGGTGAACATGTGCATCAACGCATCCAACGGCGTCATGCCACCCAGCCAAAATGCCAAGAAACAGCTGATGGAAAACACCGCATACACGCCCCACAGCCCCTTGGCCGTACCGGTGATACGCGGCGTGAGCTTGGTGTCTTTGACAGGCCCCGCCGCTTCTGCGCGAAACAGCTGGCTGGCCCCGACACCCAGCAACGGCATGATGGCCACCGCCAAAATCAAAATACCCATGCCGCCAATCCACTGCAAAAAGGTGCGCCAGATGTTCAGGGACACCGGCAAGGTATCCAGGTGGCTGAGCACCGAAGCGCCCGCCGTCGTCAGCCCTGAAACCGCTTCAAAGTAGGCGTAGGTGAACGACAGGTCCTGGCCCATCTGGTTGTAGACCAGCATCATGGGCAGCGCCGCACTCAAAGGCAGGCACACCCACACCAGCGTCACCAAAATAACCCCGTGGCGCGGCTGAAGCTCTTGCTTGTGGTGGCGCATGAAGAACCACACCAGCACCCCCACCACTGCAGTGACCAGCATGGATGCCGGCCAGGCCTGCCACATACCGTCTTGCCATAACCACGACACCGCCAGCGGCACATTCATGCTGAGGGCAAAGAACACCATCAGCACGCCCAGCACGCGTAAGACAGGAAATAGATCGCGCATGCGCTGCCTCTGCCGTTAAAAGAAAGTCGCACTCACGCGGAACAGGCGCTCGACTTCTTGCACCAGGCGCTTATTCGGCAGGAAAAACACCACGTGGTCATTGCTCTCAATCACCGTATGGCTGCGCGGAATGATGACCTCAGGCTCAGCGCCCTCGGTCTGTGCACGAATATCTTCCGTATCTGGCAGGCCGCGAATGATCAGCCCGATGTGCACCTCATGCGGCAGCTTCAGATCACCCACCTTGCGCCCCACCACCTTGGAGCTTTTGCGATCGCCGCGCGCCACAATCTCCAGTGCCTCTGCCACGCCGCGGCGCAGGCTGTGCACGGCCTGCACATCGCCCTTGCGCACATGGGCCAAAAACTCCCCCAGCATGGCCTGGGCGGGCGACAACGCAATATCAATTTGCGTGCCATGCATCAAATCGGCATAGCTGCGGCGGTTGATCAGCGCCAGCACGCGCGTGGCTCCCATGCGCTTGGCCAGCAAACTGGCCATGATGTTGTTTTCATCGTCTTCCGTCAGCGCCAAAAACAGGTCGGTTTCATCGACATTTTCATCCGCGAACAAATCCTCATCGGTAGGATTGCCTTGCAGCACCAGCACTTCACTGGGCAGTACCGACGCCAGTTGTGCGCAGCGCTGGGGTTCGTCTTCGATGATTTTGATATTGAAATCCCGGGACTCCGCAGAGAGCTCCTGTGCCAGTTGCAGGCTGACCTGCCCACCACCCGCTATCAAAATACGCCGCACGGTGCGCGCTTTTTGGCCGCTGGGGCGGTGAAAAGCATCCAACACCCCTTTCAGGTGCTCGCTGGCCGCCAGCACAAAGACTTCATCGCCGGGCTCAATGCGCGTCACACCGTCGCAGCGGATAAAGCGGTCGGGCTCATCCGCAAAACGGCGGTAGATGGCCACAATGCGCAAGCCCAACTCCGGGTTGTGCATGCGCAAATCCCCAATGCGCATGCCTACGGCCGGCGCCCCCAAGCGCGCGCGCACCGAGGACAGGCACGCCCGCCCACCCGCGAACTCGCGCACCTGCAAAGAGTCAGGGTACTCAATCAGCTTGCGGATGTAGCGGGTCAGCGAGGCTTCGGGGCAAATGATGGCATCCACCGCAAAGCCTTCCGGCCCCATCAAGGGCTGGTTGATGTCAAACCCGGAGGAGCGCACCCGCGCCACACGGGTGGTAATGCCAAACACCATGTGCGCAATCTTGCAGCACACCAAATTGGTCTCATCCTGGGCGGCACAGGCAATCAGCAGATCGGTGTCGGCGGCCCCGGCCTCCGCCAGCACCTGCACATCGATGCCGTTGCCCACCACACCGCGCAGGTCAAAGCGCTCTTGCAACTCCGCCAAGCGCTGCGCATCGGTGTCGATGACCGTGATGTCATTGCGCTCCGAGACCAGACTCTCCGCCACGCTGTAGCCCACACGGCCCGCACCCAAAATAATGATCTTCATGCACTGTCCTTGGTGTTGTCGCGCATGCAAAAGAAAAGGCAGCCGAGGCCGCCTTTGCATTGTGTACCTATGGCTTAGCCGCGCACGTCACCTTCGCCCAACACCACGTATTTGAGGGAGGTCAGGCCTTCAATGCCTACCGGCCCGCGCGCATGGAACTTGTCGGTGCTGATGCCAATTTCTGCGCCCAAGCCATATTCAAAGCCATCCGCAAAGCGGGTGCTGGCGTTGACCATGACGCTGGACGAGTCCACCTCGCGCAAGAATTTCTGCGCGTGCACATGGTCGCGCGTCAGGATGGCCTCGGTGTGGCCGCTGGAGTACTGGTTGATATGGGCAATCGCCGCATCCACGCCGTCCACCACCTTCACGCTGATGATGGGCGCCAGGTACTCTTCGCTCCAGTCGGCCTCGGTGGCGGCTGTCAATTGCAGGCCTGCTACGGACTGCAAAATCGCCAGCGATTCGGGGCAACCGCGCATCTCCACGCCTTTGGCGGCAAAAATCGCACCGATCTGGGGCAAAAACTCCTGCGCCACACCGCGCGCCACCAGCAAGCTCTCGGTGGCATTGCAGGGGCTGTACTTGTTGGTCTTGGCGTTGTCGGTCACCTTCACGGCCACAGCCATGTCGCAAGGGTCATCGACATAGGTGTGGCAGTTGCCATCCAGATGCTTGATGACGGGCACCTTGGCTTCACGGCTGATGCGCTCGATCAGGCCCTTGCCACCACGCGGAATGATGACGTCCACATAGTCAGGCATCGCAATCAGTTGGCCCACGGCCTCGCGGTCGGTCGTGCCCACCAGTTGCACCCCGTGGGCGGGCAAGCCCGCTTCTTGCATGGCCCGCGCCACCAGTTGGGCCAAGGCTTTGTTGGACTCAATCGCTTCCGATCCGCCACGCAAAATGCAGGCATTGCCGCTCTTGATGCTCAAAGAGGCCGCCTCAATCGTCACGTTGGGGCGGCTTTCAAAAATCATGCCGAACACACCAATCGGCACACGCATTTGCCCGACGCGAATGCCGCTGGGCTGCTGCTTCATGCCCGAGATTTCACCAATCACATCCGGCATGTGGGCCAGCTGCTCACAGCCTTGGGCGCAGGTTTCCAGCACCTTGGGCGTCAGCCGCAGGCGATCCACCATGGGCGCGGCCAAGCCATTGGCTACGGCCCGCTCCAGATCCTTGGCATTATCGACTTGCAAAGCCTCTACGCTCTCACGCAGCAGGCGTGCCAACGCCAGCAGAGCTTTGCTTTTGGTAGCAGCATTCGCCCTTGCCATCTGGGCAGAGGCCACTTTTGCTTGCAAACCCAAGGTTTGCATATATTCGGCAATGTTCAGCGCGTTCATGCCACCATTCTCGCCGAGAAAACCCGGCCGATGCACGGACAAGGCTGTGTGGCAAGCCCTACACTGCGGGCATAGATCCCCCCGCACTGGAGACTGCCATGACTACCACCACCGATGCCTTGGTTCAACTCCAGGCTTTTCAAGATGCGCTTCAGCGCTTTGAAGACGGCAGCATCACCGCATCCACGCTCAATGACCAAGCACGTGCCTCACAGGCATTGCTCACCACGCTGCCCGCGCGCTATGGGCAGGTGCTGCTACAACTGCTCGACCGGCTGGAATCCAGCGCCTTGTTCACCGAGGAAAGCTGCTCTTTCAGCCAAAGCGACTTGCACCAGCACCTGCACGACTGGCTCGCCAAGGCGCACACCCTGCTCAATGCTTAAAACCATAGCTGCTAGCGCTTACCAGATAAGCGCCAGAAGGCAAAAAGGCTCTGAATCACTTCAGAGCCTTCTTCTTTCTTCGCTGCAACTGCCCGCGTCGTGGCTACCGCATATTCCTGCGCGCCACTGCCTCAATCCTTGGGGTCTACCGCCGCAATGATGCCGCCGCCCAGGCACACCTCGCCGTCGTACAGCACGGCAGACTGCCCAGGGGTGACCGCCCATTGCGCCTCGGGAAAGTTCAGGCGGAAGTGGGTGTCGGTGGCATCGCTGCCAATGACCGCCGGGGAATCCGGCTGGCGGTAACGCGTTTTCGAGCCATAGGTGCCAGCCGCTGGGGGCTTGCCCGCCACCCAGCTGGCGCTGTCGGCGTCCAGGCGGTGGGACAGCAGCATAGGGTGGTCGTGCCCCTGCACCACGCGCAGCACATTTTTCTCCATGTCTTTGGCCGCCACAAACCAGGGCGCATGGTCGCCCGCGCCACGGGCCGCGCCCTTTTCCTTGACGCCGCCAATCCCCAAGCCCGAGCGCTGGCCCAGCGTATAAAAGCTCAGGCCCACGTGCTTGCCCAGCCGGCGGTTGCGGTCGTCCAGAATCCAGCCGGGCTCCTTGCTGATGTAGCGGTTCAGAAACTCGCGGAAGGGGCGCTCGCCGATAAAGCAGATGCCGGTGGAGTCTTTTTTCTTGGCGTTGGGCAGGCCAATTTCTTCCGCAATGCGGCGCACTTCGGTCTTGCACAGCTCGCCCACGGGGAACAGCGCCTTGGACAGCTGCGCCTGGTTCAGCCGGTGCAAAAAGTAGCTTTGGTCCTTGCTGCTGTCTACGCCCTTGAGCAGTTCGTACAGCCCGGTTTCGGTGTTGTGGCGCACGCGGGCGTAGTGGCCCGTCGCAATCTTTTCGGCGCCCAGACGCATGGCGTGGTCCAGGAAGGCCTTGAACTTGATCTCGGCATTGCACAGCACGTCGGGGTTGGGCGTGCGGCCCGCCTGGTATTCGCGCAAAAACTCGGCGAACACGCGGTCTTTGTAGTCGGCGGCGAAATTGACGTGCTCAATCTCGATGCCAATCACATCGGCCACGCTGGCCGCGTCCAGGAAGTCCTGGCGGCTGGAGCAAAACTCGCTGTCGTCGTCATCTTCCCAGTTCTTCATGAAGATGCCGACCACGTCATGCCCTTGCTGCTTGAGCAAATAGGCGGTTACCGCTGAATCTACGCCGCCGGACAGGCCAACGACCACTCTGTGCTTAGTCATAGCTGCGGATTATCCCAGTGCGCCCGCGTTTGCGTGCGAGCACGGTTTTGCTGCTGCGGGCTCAGGCGGCGTCGCCGTCGTGTTGCAGCGCCTGCACGATCTGGCGGTGGCTGTAGTCCGACGAGCGCTGGTAAAGCGCCAGCCCAAACAATGGCATCACGCCAATCAGATGGTCAAAAATTTCACCCTGAATGCCTTCGTACTCCACCCACACCGTGGTGGCTGTGTAGCAATACAGCTGCAGCGGAATGCCGGTCGGCGACGGCTCCAGGGTGCGCGCCAGCAAGAACATACCGGGCCCCTTGGCAATACGCGGGTGGGCCATCAAATAGGCGTAGGCATAGGCCTTGAACGCCGCCAGGTTGGTGACCATCTCGGGTGCGATGGCTTGCGTGGGCATGGCGTTTTGCGCGGCCTCAGGCTGGGCCAGCAGGCCATCGCGCTCACTCCAGTACCCCTTAAGCAGGGCAATATTGGACAGCGCCGCCCGCTCCTGGGGCGTGAGCAGGTGCACCGTGGCCGCGTCGATATGCAGCGCGCGCAGAATGCGGCGCCCACCCGAGTTGAACATGCCCCGCCAGTTCTTGAAGCTGTCGCTCATCAGCTTCCACGTGGGAATGGTGGTGATGGTCTTGTCCCAGTTCTGCACCTTGACGGTGTTCAGGGCAATGTCCACCACAAAGCCATCCGCCCCCACCTGGGGCATTTCAATCCAGTCGCCCACGCGCATCATGTCGTTCGAGGCAATCTGCACCCCGGCCACGAACGACAAGATGGTGTCTTTGAACACCAGCATCAGCACCGCCGACATCGCGCCCAACCCCGACAGCAGCAGCAGGGGCGAGCGGTCCATGATGGCCGCCGCAATCAGCAGCGCACCAATGATGTAGGCCATCAATTTGCCCAGCTGCACATAACTTTTGATGGAATTGGTTTGCGTGACCTTGGGGCCATCGTGGCGGTCATGGGCGTCATTGATCTCACTGAGCAAGGTGGCAATCACACGCACCACGTGGTAGACCGTGAGCGCCGTTGCCACGTTGGCAATCGCTTTGCTGCCGTTGGCAGGAAGGTGTTCCACCCAATGAATGCCCAGTTGCACCACCACCGAAGGCACGATCTTCGCTATGCGCACCAGCACATGGTCGTGCAACAGAATCGGCGCCCATCCCGCGCCAGGCATGGCGCGGCGCCACAGGCGGATGAAATGAAACAGCACGCCCTGCACCACAAAGCGCGAGACAAAAGCCAGCAGGGCCAACACCATCAAGCCCGAGGTGGCCTGGGCCCAAGGCTCCATCTCGGCATAAAAAGCAATCGCAGTTAAATCCACAGATACCTACCTCCGCCCGCATTTCACATGCAGCGAATGACACAAATTCAAGTCTTCAGGGGGAAAACACGGGCAAGCCGCACTTAAAGGGTCGCCCGTTCACGCGCAAGGGAATGCCCCCAAGCGCCTAAAATCCAAGAGAAGCAGTATTTTGACTGCACAACCGATCTACCAGCTCCATGCAAGACAAATACAACCACATTGAGGTCGAGCGCGCTGCGCACGACCACTGGGCCGCCACTGATGCCTACCGTGTCGTAGAGGACAGCAACAAGAAAAAGTTCTATGCCTGTTCCATGCTGCCCTACCCATCGGGCAAGCTGCACATGGGCCACGTGCGCAACTACACCATCAATGACATGCTCACGCGCCAGCTGCGCATGAAGGGCTACAACGTCTTGATGCCCATGGGTTGGGATGCTTTCGGTTTGCCTGCGGAGAACGCCGCACTGAAGAACAAGGTGCCGCCTGCGAAATGGACGTACGACAACATCGCGTACATGAAAAAGCAGATGCAGGCGATGGGCCTTGCCATCGACTGGAGCCGCGAAATCTCCACCTGCGACCCCGAGTACTACAAGTGGAACCAGTGGCTGTTCCTGAAGATGCTGGACAAGGGCATTGCCTACCGCAAGACCCAGGTGGTGAACTGGGACCCGGTCGACCAGACCGTGCTGGCCAACGAGCAGGTGATCGATGGCCGTGGCTGGCGCACCGGCGCCCTGGTGGAAAAGCGCGAGATTCCCGGTTACTACCTGGCCATTACCAACTACGCGCAAGAGCTGCTGGATCATGTGCAGGTCGGCAACGACAAGGCCACGCTGACCGGCTGGCCCGACAAGGTGCGCCTGATGCAGGAAAACTGGATCGGCAAGTCGGCGGGCGTGCGCTTTGCGTTCACCCACGACATCCAGAATGCCGCCGGTGAGCTGATTCAAGACGGCAAGATGTACGTCTTCACCACGCGCGCCGACACCATCATGGGCGTGACCTTCTGCGCCGTCGCACCCGAACACCCACTGGCCCTGCACGCCGCTGCCGCCAACGAGAAGCTGGCAGCCTTTATCGAGGAATGCAAAAAAGGCGGCACCACCGAAGCCGAGCTGGCGGTCAAGGAAAAAGAAGGCATGCCCACGGGCCTGTTTGTCACGCACCCGCTGACCGGCGCGCAAGTGGAAGTGTGGGTCGGCAACTACGTGCTGATGAGCTATGGCGACGGCGCCGTGATGGGCGTGCCCGCCCACGACGAGCGCGACTTTGCGTTTGCCAAGAAATACGACCTGCCCATCCAGCAGGTGGTGGCCGTGGACGGCGAAACCTTCTCCACCGACGCCTGGCAGGAGTGGTACGGCGACAAGCAAAAGTGCGTCTGCGTAAATTCCGGCGCGCTGGATGGCTTGACCCATACCCAAGCCGTGGACAAGGTGGCCGAGCTGGTCGCTGCCAAGGGCCTGGGCGAGAAGAAGACCACCTGGCGCTTGCGCGACTGGGGCATCAGCCGCCAGCGCTACTGGGGCACCCCCATCCCCATCATCCACTGCGCCGATTGCGGCGCCCAGCCTGTGCCCGAGCAAGACCTGCCCGTGGTGCTGCCGCAAGACCTGGTGCCCGATGGCTCAGGCAACCCACTGGTAAAAAGTGAAGCATTCCACGCAGGCGTGTTCTGCCCTTGCTGCGGAAAACCTGCCCGCCGCGAGACTGACACCATGGACACCTTCGTGGACAGTTCGTGGTACTTCATGCGTTATTGCGATGCGCAAAACCGCGAGCAGATGGTGGCCGACGGTGCCGACTACTGGATGCCCATGGACCAGTACATCGGCGGCATTGAGCACGCCATCTTGCACCTGCTGTACGCCCGTTTCTGGACCAAGGTCATGCGCGACCTGGGCCTGGTGAAGGTGGATGAGCCCTTCTCCAAGCTGCTGACGCAAGGCATGGTGCTCAACCACATCTACAGCCGCCGCACCGCCAAGGGCGCCAAGGAATACTTCTGGCCCAAGGATGTGGAACACGTCTATGACGAAGCGGGCAAGATCATCGGCGCCAAGCTGAAAGTGGAAGTGGACAGCGCCGACGGCCTGCTGCCCGTGGGCACGGCCATCGACTACGAGGGCGTGGGCACCATGTCCAAGTCCAAGAACAACGGCATTGACCCGCAAGAGCTGATCGAGAAGTACGGCGCCGACACCGCGCGCTTGTACACCATGTTCACCTCCCCCCCAGAGCTGACACTGGAGTGGAGCGACTCTGGCGTGGAAGGCAGCTACCGCTTCCTGCGCCGCGTCTACAACTTCGGCCACAAGCTGCTGGGCATCAACTACACACCGGCCATCATGCTGGCGCTGGGTCTGGACCGACTGGACGACGTCGAGTTTGGCAAAGACGCCAAAGCCCTGCGCCTAGAGATCCACACCGTGCTCAAGCAGGTGGACTACGACTACCAGCGCATGCAGTACAACACCGTGGTGTCGGGTGCGATGAAGATGATCAACGCGCTGGAATCCTTCAAGGGCATGGAGACGGCCGACGGCCAGATCGCAGCCATTGAAAGCTTTGGCATCTTGCTGCGCGTGCTCTACCCCGCTACGCCGCACCTGACCCACATGCTGTGGAAGGAGCTGGGTTATGCCAACAAGCAAGGCGACTTGCTCGATGCAGCCTGGCCCGAAGTCGACCCCAAGGCCTTGGTGCAAGACGAGCTGGAGCTGATGCTGCAGGTCAACGGCAAGTTGCGCGGTGCCATTTTGGTGCCCGCCTCGGCCGACAAGGCGCAGATCGAAGCCATTGCCGTGGCCAACGAAGACGCCTTGAAGTTCACCAACGGTGCCACGCCCAAGAAGGTGATTGTGGTGCCGGGCCGTCTGGTTAACATCGTCGTTTAACGCAACCCAAGGATGACCGCCATGCGTAAACGTACGCTGCTTTCCCTGATGGCGCTAACCCCCGTGGTCAGTGCCTGCGGCTTTCGCCTGCGTGGCGCGCCGTCCTTTCCCTTCAAGACGCTCTATGTCCAGGCGCCAGAAGGCTCCCCCTTCACGCGTGAAGTGCTACGCAACCTGGCCACTGCGGGTGGCAACCTTACCGTCGTGCTGCCCCCCGCCAAGCCCGACACGGCCGAGGCTACGCTGCAACTGCTGGGCGAGCGCCGCCAGCGCATCATCTTGGCCAAGACCGTGTCTGGCCAGGTGCGAGAGGTGGAGCTGCGCTTGTTTGCCCGCTTCCGGCTGGTCGACCAGCAAGGCCGCGTCTGGCTGGAAGACACGGAACTGCAGCAAAAACGCGAGATGAGCTACAGCGAATCCCTGGCTTTGGCCAAAGACGAAGAAGAAGCCATGCTCTACCGCAATATGTACTCTGACCTGGCCCAGCAACTGCTGCGCCGCCTGTCCGCCGCCCATGCGCCTGCCGACGAATAAGCGCCCATGCAACTGGCACTGAACCAACTGGCCGCACACCTCACCAAGGGTCTGCGGCCTTTGTACACCTTGCACGGCGATGAGCCGCTGCAGCTGCAAGAGGCGGCCGATGCCATTCGTGCCGCTGCCCGCGCGGCGGGCCACACCGAGCGCAGCGTGCACACCGTACAAGGCGCGCACTTTGACTGGAGCACGGTACTGGCCGCTGGCGGCAGCCTGAGCCTGTTTGCCGACAAGCAACTGGTGGAGCTGCGCATTCCTTCCGGCAAGCCCGGCAAAGACGGCAGCGTGGCCATCCAGCAATTGGCCGCCAATACGGCACACGACGAGAACACGCTGACCATCGTCACCCTGCCGCGCCTGGACGCCGCCACCAAAAAAGGTGCCTGGTTTACCGCGCTGGAGGCGCATGGTGCCACCATTCAGATCGACCCCATTGAGCGCGCCGCGCTGCCGCAGTGGATTGCCCAGCGCCTGGCACGCCAGAACCAGCGTGTCGCCTCGGGCGAGGATGGCCAGCGCACGCTGCAATTTTTTGCCGACCGGGTGGAAGGCAACTTGCTGGCCGCGCACCAAGAGATCCAGAAGCTCGGCCTGCTGCAGCCCGAGGGTGAGTTGAGCTTTGAAGTGGTTGAGCAAGCCGTGCTGAACGTGGCGCGCTATGACGTGTTCAAGCTGTCGGAAGCCATCCTCTCAGGCAATCTGACGCGCGCCATGCGCATGCTGGACGGTTTGCAGGCCGAAGGCACGGCCGAGGTGCTGGTGCACTGGACGCTGGCAGAAGACATTCGCAACCTGCAGCGCGTCAAAAATGTCCAAGCCAGCGGCCAGCCACTGCCCATGGTGCTGCGCAGTCTGCGCATCTGGGGCACCAAGGAAAAGCTGTTCGAGCGTGTGGTGCCGCGCCTCACACCCAACGCTGCGGTGCGCCTGCTGCATTCCGCCCACGTGGTAGATGGCATCGTCAAAGGCCTGCCCGCCGATGGCTGGCCGCGTGACAGCTGGCAAGCCCTGCGCAAACTGACCATGGACATGGTGGCAGCGCTGCAAGGCCCGCCTGCACGGCGTTAGCCCGCTAAAAAAAGTAGCTGCTCGCGCTTTGATTACCTGCTTTTTCAATGCTTTTCATATTGAAAACATTGCTCATCGAGCGCAAGCAGCTCTTCTTTTTAAATCTTGCATGGAATGCAGCCATAAAAAAAGCAGCCTCGCGGCTGCTTTTTTGCATCTGCTGGCCAGTCGTAGCGGCCATCCACGCTCAGGCCATCAGGCGTTCCAGCGCTTCACGGTACTTGGCGGCGGTCTTCTCGATGACCTCTTGGGGCAGACGCGGTGCAGGGGCTGTCTTGTCCCACAAGCGGCCATTGACCTTGGCCTGCTCCAGCCAGTCGCGCACAAACTGCTTGTCGTAGCTGGGGGGGTTCACACCCGCCTTCAGTGCTTCTTCATAGCCTTCCACGGGCCAGTAGCGCGAGCTGTCGGGCGTCAGCACTTCGTCCATCAACACCAACTCGCCGTCTTCAGTCAGGCCAAATTCAAACTTGGTATCGGCAATGATCAGGCCCTTGGTCAGGGCGATGTCTGCCGCTTCCTTGTAGATGCGAATGGCGGTGTCACGAATCTTGGAAGCCAGCTCCTCGCCCACCATCTCCACCGTGCGCTCGTAGGTGATGTTTTCGTCATGGTCACCCATTTCAGCCTTGGCGGCGGGGGTGTAGATGGGCTCGGGCAACTTGGCCGAATTCACCAAGCCAGCGGGCAGCTTCACACCGCAGACCGCTTGCGATTCCTGGTATTCCTTCCAGCCGCTGCCGGCCAGATAGCCGCGCACCACCGCTTCAATCATCACCGGCTTGAGGCGCTTGACCAGCATGGAGCGGCCTTCCACCTGCTTGACTTCCTCGGGCGTGACCACGGACTCGGGCGCTTCGCCGGTCAGGTGGTTGGGGCAGATGTGGCCCAGCTTGTCGAACCAGAACAGCGCCATCTGCGTCAGCAGCACGCCCTTGCCGGGGATGGGCTCGCCCATGATGACGTCAAAGGCCGACAGACGGTCCGACGCCACCATCAAGATGCGGTCATCGCCCACGGCGTAGTTGTCACGCACCTTGCCGCGCGCCAGTAGCCGCAGGGAAGTGATGTTGGAGGTGTGCAAAGCGGAAGTCGTGGGCTGTGTCATGAGAGGGCAGACAAAAAGAATTCGAAACGATGCAAAACCACCACCCTCCCCGAGGGCAGGCATTGCGCCGATACGGGATTTTAGAGCCTGACTGCCGCGCACAAAGCGGACAATCTCGACTGCTTCGATGTCGATGCCGATCATGATTGACGAGCTGCCGCCTTGGCAGCCGTCATCAGCAAAAACGCCTCATTTTGCGCCGTTTTGGTGGATGCGTCTGCCAGCGCACCATTTCCCAGCAAAGCGTACCGAAATGCCGTTGCACACTTGTTCACACAGGCGCATAGTGAACCGCAAGCGATGAATGCGCATTCAACCGCCACCCCTCACCCAGCACAGACTGTGTGAAATTGCTTGGAAAACCTGAAAGCACAGGAGGTTGTTTTATGAATTTGACTATCAGCGGCCACCATTTGGAAGTTAGCCCCGCCTTGCGCGCTTACGTCATGGCCAAGCTAGAGCGTGTGCTGCGCCACTTTGATCAGGTGATTCACGTCAAGGTTCTGCTCTCCAAACACAATGAAGCCCAGAAAGAGCGCCGCCAGCGCGTGGAATGCAGCATTCACGTCAAAGGCAATGCCCTGCACGCTGGCAGCAAACACCTGAACCTGTATGCCGCGATTGATGAACTCGTGGACAAACTCGACCGCCAAATCGTGAGCCACAAAACGCGTATCCAAGGTTGGCGCAAGGCGCCTGTCAAGCGTGAATTAGCCATGACGGCATTGGCCTGAAACGAAGTATCTTTTGCTCGGGCAAAGATTTAGGTAAAGTCCTAAGTGACAGGCCGCCTACTGGCGGCCTTTTTGCTCTAACGCACTGGAGTCCCGTTTCTGGTGTGTGCAATGCATAATAGTTTCCACATGAACCGTCTTGCCTCCATCCTGTCGCCCGCTCAAGTGCTCGTGAGCGTAGATGCCACCAGCAAAAAACGCGCTTTTGAAGAAGCAGGTCTCCTGTTCGAAGGGCTGCATGGCCTGTCTCGCGCGCTGATTACCGATAGCCTGTTCGCCCGCGAACGCCTGGGCTCCACCGGCTTGGGTCACGGCGTTGCCATCCCACATGGGCGCATCAAGGGCTTGAAGGCCCCGATGGCAGCTGTGTTCCAACTGGCACGCTCGATCGGCTTTGACGCACCGGATGAGCAACCCGTGCAGTTGCTGATTTTCCTGCTGGTACCCGAAGCCGCAACGCAGCAACACCTGGAAATTCTGTCGGAGATTGCAGAACTGCTCAGCGACAGCCATTTGCGCGAGTCCCTCAAAGCCTCCACCGATGCAACGGCATTGCACCAATTGATTGCAGGCTGGACATCGGCCGCTGCCGCCTCTTAATTGAACCCCTTGCTTGCTGCCCGCCCAAGGCGTGCAAGCTTCTGAGGCACTGCCCATGCGCCACAAAGCCATTAATGCCAACCGGCTCTTCGAAGCTTTTCGCGACACTTTGCGCTGGGAGTGGCAAGCAGGCCTTGGCGCGTCCGAGCGCCGCTTCGACGAGATGGCGGTGCGCTCTGCACGCTCGGGCGCCGACTTGGTCGGTTACCTCAACTACATCCATCCTTACCGCCTGCAAGTGCTGGGCGAGCGTGAAGTGGCCTATCTGCAAAATGCCACCGACGAAGATTGCGCCCGCCGCATTGCCCGCATAGTGAAGCTGGAGCCTCCCGTCTTGGTGCTGGCAGACGGGCAGACTGCGCCCCAAGCGCTGCTCACCATGTGTGAGCAGGCGCAGATCCCCATGTTTTCGACCACCGAGGCCTCTGCCTTTGTGATCGATGTGCTGCGCGCCTACCTGTCCAAGCACTTTGCGGATCGCACCACCATGCACGGCGTGTTCATGGATATCTTGGGCATGGGCGTGATGATTACGGGCGAATCCGGCTTGGGCAAAAGCGAGTTGGGGCTGGAGCTGATCACCCGGGGGAATGGTTTGGTGGCCGATGATGCGGTGGATCTCTATCGCATCAACCAGACCACCATCGAAGGCAAGTGTCCCGAGCTGCTGCAAAACCTGCTGGAAGTGCGCGGCATTGGCCTGCTAGATATTCGTGCCATCTTTGGTGAAACCGCAGTGCGCCGCAAAATGCGCCTCAAACTGATTGTGCATCTGGTGCGCAAAGAGACCATGGAGCGCGAGTACGAACGCTTGCCCCAAGAGCCGCTTACACAAGACGTACTCGGCATTCTGGTGCGCAAAGTGGTGATCCCTGTGACGGCAGGGCGCAATATTGCCGTGCTGGTGGAGGCTGCTGTGCGCAACAGCATTTTGCAATTGCGCGGCATTGATACCTACCAAGAATTTGTAGAGCGCCACCGCAAGGCCATGGAGCGTGACATGGGCAAAGGCGCTGCACACTGATCACGGATACAGGCTAGACAAACCAAAAAGGCATCCATCATGGATGCCTTTTTTATGGAGCCCCCACCGCCAGCGATTAACGCTTGGGAATACGGGTTACGCAATCTGCGCATTGCCCATAGAGCGACATGGAGTGATCCTGGATGCTCCAGCCCATTTGGTCTGCAATCATCTGCTGACGCTTTTCAATTTCCGGGTCGTAAAACTCTTCCACCTTGCCACACGCGGTGCAAACAAAGTGATCGTGGTGCTGCCCCTCATTGAGCTCGTACACCGCTTTGCCACTCTCAAAATTGCTGCGCAGCAAAATACCAGCCTGCTCAAACTGCGTCAGCACACGGTACACCGTCGCCAAACCGATGTCCGAGCGCTCATCCAGCAGGACACGGAACACATCTTCCGCTGTCATGTGGCGTTGTTTGCCCGTTTGGAAAATCTCCAAAATTTTCAGACGCGGCAATGTCGCTTTCAGGCCCGTATTTTTAAGGTCGTCAATATTCTTCATGGCATAAGTGGAGAGTGGGTGTCTGGCACAAGCTTACGACACTCGTGTCTGACATCAAAACAGCCCGAATACGGGCTGACGCGTCGTGCATCAGTCCAAGCGAAACCTGCCGCTACAATGGGGCAGATCATATCCTTGGCTTATTACCCATGCATGTACAAGCTCGTTGTCGCCTTCGGGTGGCGCTGACTCTGTCTCTCGCCTCACTCTTGGCTGCATGCAGCAGCATTGGCGAAAGCACACGTAACGCCATGAGCGCCATCACCCCTTACAAGGTGGAAGTGGTGCAAGGCAATTTTGTCTCCAGTGAACAAGTCCAAGCCCTGCAGCCCGGCATGAGCCGCCAGCAGGTGCGTGAAATCTTGGGGACGCCTTTGGTGACCAGCGTGTTTCACGCAGACCGTTGGGAATATGTCTTCACCATCAAGCGCCAAGGTGTGCAAGCGCAAAGCCGCAAGCTGACGGTGTTCTTCGAGGGCGAACGTTTTGTGCGCGCTGAAGGCGATGAAATGCCGTCGGAAGCTGAGTTTGTTGCAACGCTGGGCAAGCCTACCGGCAAGATCAAGGTACCTGAGTTGCAAGCCACCGAAGCACAGCTGGCCAAATTCCCTGTGGCGAAAAAGGCGGCCGATGACACTGCAGCGCAGGCCCCCCAGCCCCAGCGCAGCTACCCGCCCTTGGAAAGCCGCTGATCTTTCGTGTAACCCTGTGCTGTCTACAGGCCGCTCCGCCCTTGGGTGCCAGAGCGGCCTTGTGCGTTTGATACCCTGACTGGATTGTTATGACCTCGACCTCTTCCTCCCCTTTGCGCGTGGCTGTTGCTGGTGCATCTGGCCGCATGGGCCGCATGCTGGTGGAAGCCATTCAACACAGCAGCGACTGCGTGCTGACGGCGGCTTTGGATCTGCCTGGCAGCCCCGCGCTGGGCACCGATGCGGCCGCTTTTTTGGGCCAGTCCAGCTGCGCCATCATCGAAAGCGACCTGCGCAGCGCGCTGTCCAAGGCCGACTTTCTGATTGACTTCACCCGCCCCGAAGGCACGATGGCCCATCTGGCCGTGTGCGCTGATCTAGGGGTCAAGGTGGTGATTGGCACCACCGGCTTTAGCGATGCCCAAAAGGCCGAGATTGCGGCTTTTGCGCAAAAAACGGCCATCATGCTGGCCCCCAACATGAGCGTGGGTGTGAACGTCACCCTCAAGCTGCTGGAAATGGCCGCCAAGACCTTGAACACAGGCTATGACATTGAAATCGTCGAGGCGCACCACAAGCACAAGGTAGATGCGCCGTCGGGCACGGCCATCAAGATGGGAGAGGTGATTGCCGAAGCCCAGGGTACCAAGCTGGAAGATCGCGCGGTGTATGAGCGCTTTGGTCACACCGGCGAGCGCAAGGAAAACACCATCGGTTTTGCCACCGTACGCGGCGGCGATATCGTGGGCGACCACACGGTGCTGTTTGCCGGCACTGGCGAGCGCGTAGAAATCTCCCACAAGTCCAGCAGCCGTGCTGGCTATGCAGACGGCAGCCTGCGCGCCGTGCGTTTTTTGGCCGGCCAACGCACCGGCCAGTTCGACATGTTTGATGTGCTGAACCTGCGTTAAACCCAGGCACCTACAAAAAAACCTGCAGCATGCTGCAGGTTTTTTTGCTTGGGGGCTTAAGCGATCACTACGCGGTTGCGCCCCGCCGCCTTGGCGCGGTACAGCGCCTCATCGCTTTGGCGCAAGATCCGCTGATAGTCAGGGTGGCCGTCAAAGGTTGCAATACCTGCACTGATAGTGATGCTGCAGTGTTGGTTCTGCGGCAGATGAAAGACTTCTCGCTCAATCTGCGCGCGCAGCTTCTCGGCCACACTGGCAGCGCCCTGGGACGAGGTATCCACCAGCACCAGCAAAAACTCTTCCCCGCCCAAACGGAATAAATAGTCTCCACCACGGATGTTGTTACCCAGCACCGTCGCGGCTTGCTGCAGCACCATATCGCCCCCTTCGTGGCCATATTGGTCATTCACTTTTTTGAAGTGATCAATGTCCACGCTCACAATGCTAAAGACCGAGGCACTCTGACGCGCGTACTGCACTTCCTTGGTGAGCACTACGGGCAGAAATTTGCGATTGAGCAACTGCGTGAGCACATCACGCCCGGCATCCAGTTCGGTGTTCTGCGCAAACAAGCCCTCCAAGCTCATCGCGATATGCCGCGCCTGCTCTCGAAGTTGCAGCAAAGGTGCGGCAACTGCGGGGCCTTTGGCTTTCATCAGTGCAGGCAAAAGCTCGGTATCGATGCGCTCCATGGCTTCCAAAATGCTCTGGCAAGCTGGCGCCCCATGAAAAACATCCACCCCTTTATGGCGAAACCACAGGCCAAAATCTGAGGTGGTCAAGTTACTCAAGGGCTGGCTTTGTGCACCCATGGCGTGCAAATACAGGCACTGGTTTTCCCAGTCCAGCAACTCGGCACGGCGCTGTTCACGCACAGTGGCCAAGTTTTGCGTCATGGTGAACAGGCGGTAGGCCTCTTGGGTGCGCGAGTTGCTGTCGCGCGACACGACATAGCCTTGCGACATCAGCTCCATGGCATGGTCAATCACCGTGCTGGCCAATTGCATGACCTGGTACTGCCCCCCAACCGCCTCTTGCTGCAAAACGGCGCGCAAGCCTTCTTTCAGGCTTCGGGCGCCACGCAGCACCACATGCACCGGCACATCAATGCGCGCATGCACCTCGCCAATTTTGATTTGGTGCGCCACCAAGGCTTCCAAATCGTCTTCAGGCTGGGCACCCAAGACCTGCAAGATCCATTGGCGCATGGAGGCCATCAAACGCGTATGCACTTGCTCATGGGAGAGCATGCCTGCAGCGGCTTCGTCCTTCAGCATCACCCGGTAAAAATGCTGGGCCAAAATTTCGTTGTGGGACTGGGCAACACGTACCAGTGCTGCACGGGGCGCGGCATCAAAGCCTTCTAGCAAGCGGCGCCACTCACTGGCGTAGAGAGAAAACATCGGCAGAGATACGCTGACAATAAAACGGAGGAAAGAGGCGCAGTCTCGCCCAGAAATTCACGGGGCGAAGCCATTGCCCCCTAAACCCCCGCAAATACCCCGGACTAAAAAAGCCCATGCGATCACTCACATGGGCTTGTCTTGGGCAGCGCCCTATGGGCAGTGCTTGGGGGAACGCTTTTAGAACGGTTATGGTCACCTTGCCATGCAAACAACTTGATAATTTCCTATGTTCACAATGACTTATTGTGTCTCAAGTAATTTGAAATGTAAACAAAAAAGCATTTTTCACTAAGTTGTTTACACTTTTTGTGTGGCACGCAGTGCTGGCGAACCTGTCAGTGCAGCTCTAGACATGTGATTAGGGTTCTGCACTGCCTGCGGCAAAGCGGAATTCGTTGCCCGGCTTTCAGCTTTGGAGTGTTTGCGTAATCGCCTCGTCTACTCTAATGCGGGTGACTTTTGCTTCCTGAGCTCTTTTTGAAGGTCTGAGAAAAATACATTCACATCTGCACCTAGCGCTTCACACCACTCAATGAGCTCTACAGCGTCGAGCCGGCGTTCTCCAACTTCACAACGGCTAACGTACTGCTGAGGCTTTCCAAGGCGTTTTGATAGCTCAACTTGCGTGACACCCAGTTGTAAGCGTAGTTGCCTGAGTTGTTCTAAAAATTGTGTGTACTTGGGAGTATGAAGAGGCATGCCCTAAGGCCATTCGTGAGCAAAGAGCGTGAAGCTTGCATTCAATTAGGATTTACACCAGAATGCTGTACATCGTTTTGATGTAATTTTTATTTGGGCGCTTAAAAATGAACCTGGAAGCAAGCACCGCAGCTGATAGTTTGATAGAGACACCCCTTGAGCTCGCATACGTCAAATCTCGCGGGGTAGCTCACCTTCAATGCGCTCCTGATAGTTTTGTACTGTTCGATGGAAAAGCTGAAAAATTAACTATTTTTGGTGAACTCCCAGACTTGACTCCAGGCTCGTTCTTCGATGAACAGGCTTCATACGTATTCCAGGATGCACAGAAGCATGGCGCTGCATTTACCGTCAAAGATGGGCGATGCAGCTGCGATATAGGTACCGTTCATGCCGAGGGTGGCTCCTACGTTGAGGCTGCACTTAGAGCATTGATTGCATATCGGGCTGACAATGCTGACAACAAGCGTGCTGGTGACTAACCGGTTGTTAGCGCTATGAAGCAATCTCGCGCCAATAACTCCGAAGGGTGCATCCTTGGGGCCACGTATTCAATATGACCCAGGGGTCAGCATCCCGGCCAGTTTTCCACGCGAAAAAGCCCAGGGAGCTGTTCCAGGAGCTCAGCCCAAATTTTTGGCTACTCTCGTCAATAACCGGTATGTGGGTGTCGCAACTGATGAGGACGTGCGAATTCGTTACTTAATTTGCACAGACTACGTGAAGCGCATAACAGAGCACCTGCAAATAAAACTGCTTGAGGTCTCAATCCCTACAAACGATTTTGTCGAATGCTTGCTTTGGGACTTTCAACTCAAGGGATTCAGTTCACAGGAAGGCCTGTGGATGATTGAGCAAGTGCTTGACCGGGTCGGCGCATTAACTTATCGACCTAAAGATGCGACGCTCCGAAAAAGTGATTAATCAAGTTACTAGCCAGCATGCCTGGGTAGTGCGGTTTACACCGGGTGTCCTTGGTTCATCCCCCCATGAAAAAGACTCAATGAGTCAAGTTTAGGGGGCGTACTTACAGTTATGTTTGTGAGAGGATGGACTCTAATGAGAAACCATCGGTCAGCTGTTGTTTTTTTAGATTTTGACGATGTAATTTGCCTGAATAACCCGTATGGTGGGTACGACGCAAAACGCGCGTTAGCAGAGCAAGATTCATCACAAAATCATGATGCTCTTGAGATATGGAGCAAGTTGTTTGACGCTAGGGCTACGGAAAATCTTCGGGCTATAGACGAGGAGTTTTCGCCACACTATGTGCTCTCAACAAGTTGGGCTTGGATATTTGAAAAGCATGAAATCGTCGAGGTCTTGAGGCGAACAGGGTTGGGTTTTGTCGCCGACGGAATGCACCAGACATGGGTTACTCCCAAAAAGTCACCTCGTGGAATGCGCTCTGTGGAGATATCGAACTGGCTGAGGTTGCATCCGGAGTTCGAAAATTCTTGGGTTGTGGTCGATGACAAGCTTTCTGGAACTGGATTCAAACACTGGAGCAGAGAATCTTTGTCGGCAGTCATCCTTTGCCAAGAGGGGGTTGGATTGCAAGCGCCGGAAGTCGCAAAGTTGAAAATGGCGTTAATGCGCTGTTTTTCTTAACTGGTGTTAGTTGAGCACCAATTTTTGTGTTGTGAATTGCCGCCGCTAGTTGTAGTAATACATGGTGTGAAGGGAAGGGCGGATATCCTTTTGCTGTTTCTTGCCATGTACTGCAGGTCAGCAGCAGTGGGTACTTTCGCTGGAGGCATAGTCGTAAGGAGGCACCACGGCAGTGTAGTGTTGCATTGGTGCTGACCCACACTCGTGCCATCCATGCGCAGGTCAAAGGTGAGTATGGCTGGCCACGTATGCACAAGCCCAGGGTCTGCGCATTCGCAAAGAGCGGGTGCAAGCTGATAACATTAAGGCACCTTGGCGGTAGGCGGGCTGTCCCGTTTGCCCTTTGACATAGTCACTCAGTGATTTACTTTGCAGTGCAACCTTGAACTAAACACTCATAGTTGCTGCTGGTTGGTTCGGAATTCCCATGCGCGCTGCGCTAGGCTAGCCAAGGTTTATGTCAAAGGAGATTGATATGAAAAAAGTTCATATTTCTCGCCTAGTACTCGCTGGATTTAAGATGGTGACTGCGCTTGCGTATGCCACCATTTCAGTCCTAGAGTACATGGGCCGCAACTACCAAAAACAATGCAAATTCGGTGGCAACACAAATACGAGCGGTCCCCTGGTAAGTGGGTTTTTGTTCCTACAGAGGAATCAAAAAATGAGGGAATACGTATCAAGGATGTCATCGAACAAAGGTGGCACCCCCCAGAGTATTACTTCCACCTTCGCTCTGGTGGCCATGTAGCCGCTCTGCGCTCACATGCTGCGAGCCGCATTTTTCTTCGGCTGGACATTCAAGATTTTTTCGGCAGTGTCACGCGTAGCAGAGTGACGCGGTGCTTAAAGTCGATGTTCGACTATACCGAGGCGAGGCGAATTGCCACCGCCAGCACGGTAAAGCATCCTACGCAGGATAACAAGGTAATCCTACCCTATGGATTTGTCCAATCGCCTATCCTCGCGTCACTGGCCCTTGCACAAAGCGCTCTTGGGTCTTGTCTCGAACGATTGAGCAAGCAGCGGCGAATCCACGTTAGTGTGTACATGGACGACATAATTGTTTCGTCCAATTCTGAAAAGTATTTGACCAACGCTCAATCGCAGCTTGAGGACGCGGCTAAAAAAGCACGGTTCGCCTTTCATTCAGACAAAACAGAAGGGCCTGCAAACATGGTTACAGCCTTCAACATCGAGCTGTCGCCTAATGACCTATCGGTAGCTTCGCACCGCCTTCAGCAGTTTGCAGAAACCTACCGCTCCTCCGACAACGGCTTACAGAAGGAGGGGATTGCTGGCTATGTCAACTCCGTCAACCCAAATCAAGTAGCTGAGTTGTTATAGCAAGGCAGCCGTGGAGTTCACCACCCCTCGTTGAGACGCTCTAACAGTTCAGTCCTGGCCAGCACTTTCGAGCACAACTCCCAGCGTTCCTTTCCGGGGTCAACACTTTCACGGGTCTGGTATCGAATCTCGAAGGCGTTCTTCGCGGCTTGGCGGCGCTCTATGTACTTATCGAGTTCCTCGTCCATCCGTTCTTGGTCCTCAATCCACTCATCGTCCAGGGTATCGGGCAATGAGCCAAAGATGTCGAATTTATCCTTGAGGCGGCGCGACAAAACGCTGTAAACCTTCTCGTCGCGCGTCTGGGCATAGACTAGGTTCAGCATGTCCACGGTACGGCGCACCTGACCAAAGCGTTTGATGCGCCCTAGGCGCTGTTCGAGTTTGCTGGGGTTCCATGGCAGGTCGACGTTAATAAGCGTGCCTAAGGTCTGCAGGTTCAAACCCTCGCAAGCTGCATCTGTTGCCACAACAATTTTGATTTCGTGCCGCTTGACCGCGCCCTTGATGTACTCGCGTTCAACCGTTGAAAACTCCGCGCCTCGGAAAAGACCACTTTTACCTGCACCAGCGTACACAGCAACCACCTGGTCGGGGTGAGACTTAGCAATCTCAGAAGCCACCCACTTTGCAGTGTCGAAGTATTGGCTGAAGATAATGCAACCGTGTTCCGCCCAGGTTTTGTTATCGGGCACCGGACCGGTGCGGTGCTCATCCAAAAAGTAGTTGACTGCTGCCAGCTTAGGGTCACGGGCTTCAGTACGACCGAGTTCCGAAACGATGTGCCGCAGGCAATCGGCTTCCTTGTCCGTGAGCGAGTCCAGCGCATTTTCCAGTCCATCGAGCTCTTCTTCGTCCTCGATGGTGCGCTTGTCTAGCATCATCTGCGCAGTAGAGCGACCTGCTGCAAAGCTCGAACAGATGCGCTGCAGCAGCAGGTTTTTCATGAACCCCGCCGCTTTGGTGCGTTGCCCCAAAAGCGAGGTAAATTCCTCTGCTGCCTCATAAGCCATGTTGAACGGATGATTGGTCATCAGCCCAATCCCGTCTAAGGTCAGCCCCGGGTAAGACCCTAAGGGCGCTTTAGGGTCCGGGTGTACATCAACCGCCACCCGCTCTAGCAGGCCCATGTCCTCAAGGACATCACGCCGGCGAAGTACCGTGTGCCGTAGGACAGGGTTGTTGTTCTTAAAGAAGTCCTTGTCGCTTGCGATTTCATCGAGCGTCATCTGAGATGCGAAGTCCAGGTCTTGGTAGTTACGGTCGCTGAAATGATGCGAGTCGTCCAAGTCCAACGTCATACGCAAGCTCTTCAAGCGCTCATCCTTTTCTGTGCTCGGAGGCAGCGGCGTCTTCAGCAGCTCCCACACGTCGGCCGGGTTGGAGAACGTGACTTCACCCTTGACGATGGGAAGCGCCTCGTCGCAGTTGCGCCATTTGCTGGTGAACTCACGGCCCATGACGAAGCCCGCGCCTTCATTGAGCAGGTTCAGCAAGTCCCACAGCTCGACCACCTCGGTCTGAATGGGGGTGGCTGTGCCAATCACCATGTGCTTGGTGCGCTTGGCCAGCCTGGTCATGAAGTTCAACAGGTTGTTGGGCTTGTATTCCTTCTTGCTGATGCCCCGGCTGACCCGTGCTTTGTGGCCTTCGTCCAGCACCACGGTGCCGTAGTACATGCTCAATAGCTCGTCGCACTCATCAGCCTTGTGGAAGATGAGGCCCTGGGAGACGATGGCAATGGCGCTGGGACACCGCTTGATGGCAGCGGCACCCTGGGTGTTCTTGATGATGTGGCCGTGCTCGTCTTGCCAGCATTTACGGTTAGACAGCCAGACCGCGCTGGGTATGCCCAAGCGGTCCTTGAGCTCTGTCTGCCACTGGAAGGTCAAGGTCGACGGACACAGGATGAGCACCTTGCCATCACCCAGCAGGGATGCGACCAAGGCCGAGCCGGCCATAGAAAGCGTTTTTCCGACGCCGACCTCGTCGGCCAGGAGCAGCCGGACCTGGCCGTAGGTCTCACGATGCTGCAGAAAGATGGAAACAAACGCCCGCTGCCAGGGCTGCAGCATTTCACCGGCCCGGTACAGCGGGCTCTCGACCATGGCCGCACCCGGCACCTCTTCAGGCCTGAGCTCTTCAAAGCGCACCTCGTGGCGCTTGGCCACACGCTCGACTTCCTCGATGATGGCATCGGGCAAAGGGTAGCTGTCGGCCCACAGCGCATCAAACTCTTCATCCACCCAGGCTACGGCCTCGGGTGAGGGGTCTTCCCACAGGATTTCGTAGTTGTCAGCAAAGGCGCTCTTGGACTCGTTGATGGAGCCCATGAAGCTGGTCTTGCTGCCATCGGCACGCTCTATGACACCGGCCTTACCGTGCAAGAAGACCCGGTCTTTGGGCACCACGCGCACCTGCACGTTGCCCTTGCGCAGGAGCTCATAGAGCTTGCGGTACTTGTCGCGATACAGCAGAGCCTCGGTCGCCGGCGACACCTCGTTCCAAGTCTCCTTGAGGGCCGCCTCTCGGGCGGCCTGGGACACCCGGATATCAGCGATGTCCAGCTCGCTGTTGCAGACAATGCGCACGTCCGGGATGTCGCCGATTTCCTCACCGACCAGCTCGAAGATGGAGCTACGGAAGTACCCGGCAATGCGCCGATACGAAACTGCGCCCTCCAAACGCTTAGCCAGAAACTCTTTGTCCAGGCGCTGACGGCGAGAGCTGAACCGCTGGATTCCACTCATGCCTTTGCTTTCGCTTCTCGGATGTAGTCGCCAAGTGACTTGCCCTGGCTGCCTTTCCACCAGTCGGCATTGCTGATAGCACCGCGTGCGACTGCGGCAGCCGCGGAGCCCGATGAAAAGAACTGGTCTTTGGTAAACACCAGCCCGTTTTGACTGGCAGCAATGACACCCGATTCACAAAGCTGACGGCGCAGCGCTGCATAGCTAGGGGCATCGAGCTCAAACCGGTCGTTTACCGGCTCGGCAACACGGCTACCCGCCTTAATGATGACACCTCCCTCGGAGACCTCCAGGGTAGCGTCCGCGTTGCGGGCGGTGAGCTTGAACTGTAGGCCCTTGGGAATGCTGGAATACATCGCGGCACGCTTACCCGCGCTGGACGCGACGTTGTCTTCACCACTGGATGCTGCTTCTGCTTCTTCCTGAGAGTTGTCGGTATCGTCGTCATCTACCGAGAACTGCCAAAAACCCAACAAGGGCAGCATCAGAAGGACCTCGTGCAGGAAGTTTTCGGTGAAGGCGTGGTCTTCTTCGGACAATGCCGGCACCGTGGGCTGGTTCGCGTTGTCCAATGGGATGCGGTTGGAGTGCTTGGCCAAGGAGATAAGGCGTGACTCCAGGTGTTGAACGTGGGCCTTGTTTAAGCGCCCTCCCTCAGCGGTGAAAAAGACACCTTTCTTCCAGAAGTCTTTGTGTTTGACGTGTGAGTCAATACGCTCGCCAACGGGGTCACCCTCTCCGATGTACATCCGTTTGCTGCTGACAAGGATATAAATGCCGGGCTGTTGGTACTCTTTGCGTCCCTTGACTTCGCCGGCCAGGGCACGCGGGAAGATGACGGCGCGCCCTGGCCAGTCATCGCGAGATGCCACCAGGATGCCGTCGGGCGCGCCCGACGGCGAGAACAGTCGAATCGAAAAAGGCCTCATGGTGTCCTATCCCTGCAGCGCAGTTACATCTTCTGGTTTTCGATGCCGTCAGCCAGCACACGTGCCGCCGAGGCTTCTTCCGGACGCATGGTGTCGACCTTCTTGCCGATGAACCGAGCGATAGTGACCAGCATGTCGCGTGACGAGTAGAACGCTCCTGGCTTGAGGTTTTGTTCCAGGCCCTTGAGCACATCGTCCAGGTCCTTCTGGGCCTGCAGGTCCATCAGCGCGTAGAGCACGGCCCGGATTGGGGTCTGGTACAGCTCCGACGACTGGTTCATCTCTGCCCGACCAAAGTCCTTTGCCGACTTCAGTGCCGCCTTGTTGGCATTTTCACTTGCCATCAAGGCGCTGAAATCGCGCACAGCGAAGGCCTTGGCAAAGTTCTGGTAGTTGTCCAGCTTGTTCAGGCCGTGGGACTCCTGCTCCAGCATCTTCAAATAGAAGCGCTCGGCCGGCTCCAGGTCATGCCAGACAGACTCGTCCAGGCCCAAGGGCACGAGCATCTTGTTGGCAGTGTCAGTGGCGAAGTCAATCAAACCCTCCACCAGTGTCTTCTGGCCGGAAACGCGCGGACGAAGGGCCTCCTGGGCCATGTCTTTGCCATCAATGATGCTGTACTTAGTCAGCACTTTGAGCGCTGCGGCATAGCCAGCCATCTGCAGGTCGGCATCCTCAAAGAGGTTGCCGTCCTTGGCTCGCTTGCTGTCAGCGGCGACCGAGTCGTTCATGCCGGTCAGACGCTTGATTTGCTCTGCAACCTCTTCTTCCAGCTCATATGCAAGGTCGGTCTGGTTGGTTCGCTTGGCCCCCAGGCGCTTGCGAAGCACCAACAGGATGGTGCCTTTCACGTAAGAACCCTCACGCAGCGCGGAGTCTGTCTCTGTCACGAGATACCAGGCCGCTGTCACTCGGAGGCCACTTGCCCACACAATATTGGCCATGTCCGCCCAGATGTTGCCGTCCTGGTGCGTGAACATTAGGATTTGGATGCCGTTGTCGGGCATACCTTCAGCCATCCGCTTGTAGGCAGCGACCATGCTCAGCCGGAAGTCGTGGTCTTCGCCCTTGACGGCCAGCTCCCTGCGTGAGTCCCAGGTCCAGTTGGCGAACTCTGGGGGTGGATTTTTACGGAACCACGCGATGAAGAACTCGAGGATTTCTTCATATTTGACAGCGTCTCCGTAAGGCGGGTCCGTGACAAAAATATCAGCATTTGCATTGAACTCACTGGCCGGCCTGTTGACCAGCGCGTACGGCGTAGAAACAGGTGAGCTTTTGAATTTTGTCGACACGAGAGGCGCACAAAACGTCAAGCCTCTGCACCCATAGTTGTAGAGCGTATTCAACGCCTGATTGTCGAAGGCTCCTTTCGTAGCTGAAGCGCCGCCTTCGCTGTTGTCATATCGGCTCAGCCGGCAATTCATGTTCAGCACTTGGGTTACGCCAAAAGCAAGACGAGCGTCACTGTACTTCCTGAAGAGGGCACAGGTCAGGAGCTGTCTCGGATTGAACAGATGATGCCAATGTGTCCATCCTCGGGTTCGAATGGGTTCGTCTGTTTTGTCCCCTGGCTCAATCCTTGTATCCGGAACCCAACCATTGCGTTGCCATTCAGCGAGATGCCGTTTTACGCTTGACAGCACCACGTTTTCTCTCTCAATATCCGCTGCGGTAACTCCACGAAACTCAGTGGGGGCCCGACCGCTTTCACCTTCCGGCAATTCTTTAATCCACTGGATGGCATACAGCCGCTCGTTGAAAATATCATCTTCACGGTAAGCAATGTCCGAGTTGTCCCATAGACGAAGACGATTTTTTTTGACCTTCTTGCCATTCACCTCGGTCGTGTAATCTCCTCGAATGCTCGCGATGCTGTTGACATGTTCTTGTCCGTTGACCGTGTGTACCACATCTCCTTTGCGGTAAGTTCCGGCTTCCGCCTGCTTCATTTCTGATGCCGTAGCGCCTGTCTTCAACTCGATGTCGTAACGCTTTTCGGAGGGAATTGGCACCAATTTGGCACACACCGCTCGGCTTTTGCTAACCACTAAAGTAGGAAGCACAGGAACCTTCCAACCAGACGAGGGGCAAGTAACCTCAAGGCAGTAGAGATAAACCTTGCCTCGCCACCCCTCTCCGTCTGTCTCCACGCCCAACGCGTCTACATCAGCTTTGACACGTTCTACTAATGCCGCTTGGTCGTCATCAAGAGTTTTACGTTGTGCATCACTGGCTCCGACGACATTGAAGGCTCCCCAGGTGAGCATGCACGATACGGGGTTCAGGTCTGACGCAATAACGTCACATCCAAGCTGGGCTGCCGCAAACGGAATTTGCCCTGAGCCAGAAAACGTGTCCGACACTGTAGGGCGGTGTCCAAATCTCATGACACCCAGTTGCTCCACCAGCTCAGCAAACGAGTTCGCGTTGGTGCCTAGGTGGGCATTCACACCGGCCCAAATGTGCGAAGCCACGGTTTCAGAAACCTCTTCTGCTCGTTTCGCTTCTGACGCGAGCTCCCGATATGTGTCGTACGCGAACGTCAGCGAAGCAACTTGGTGCTTCGTTGTGTCACCAACGTCACTGCGCCACTTGAGCCGTGGAGTTGCGTCTTTGCCATTTTTCTGATGTGGGAAATTCCTTACGTCAAAAGGAGCGGTGAGAGGTAGTGGGTGACCAGGGGGGTCAATATCAAAGTAAGCGGTGATATCTGGAATTTTTGCCGTTCGAACGATGACCTCCGCCTTGGGTAAGCCCAGGCGTTTGCTAATGGATACATCGTCCATGCTCATCAAGGACTCAAATACTTCCAAATCTCTAATTGGGTCAGCAGTTGCTGGAAGCAAGGAGGCAAGAACACAGGCTCGATTAAGGACCAGAGGTTTCCGCCCCTTCCAGTAACTGCCAAGAGCTGTGAGGGTTTGAGATTGTCTAGCCTCCCTCTCCTTGAAAACATCAATGGACAGCTTCTGAACAGGCAGAAGGCTTTCAATCAGCGCAGGCGCATCTTTCAAGCTCAGGGCCTTAACTCCCGACGGGTGGGGGGTAGTGGTGTAGTCCACTTTCGGAATCGTGTTGACAGCGGAAGAAGTCATTTTTTCGGGTTGTCGAGGTGAAAAAGCCTGCGTGGGTAGCAGGCTCAAAACAATTGGGGGGTCAGTGGGCCGTCTTCTGCAGGGCGAATCGACCGGGGTTTCTTGTTCTCAGCCTTGCCACTGGACAGCGCGTGGTACAGGGCCTTTCGCCACCCAGCGTCCTTGTCATCAGCCAGGCCAGCCTCGGCTGCGGTTTGGCTGAATAGCCACCAGCGTTCTTCCGGCTTCAGGGCAGCCCATTTGGCTGCAATGGCTTTGCACTCATCCACGCTGTTGGCATGTTCCGCCGCCCATGCCAGCACGCAGAGCTCCTTGCCCAGCATGCGGTCTACCTTGTTGTCGCCAGTGGTCCAGCGCGGGCTGGCCAGCTTCTTGGCCTTGAGCCTGGCGGCAAAGTCCTTGCGGGCCGTCTCGGCAATCGCCGACCAAAAACGTCGAGGCAGGACCAAGCGTGTCTCCCTCTGGGGCACGCCGTTATCGCCACCCTTAAAGCCGTAGTCCTCAATGATGGTGATGTCCCCTTTGGCGGCCGCAGGAATCTCCACTCGGAAGATGTGCGCGCCAAAGGCTGCTGCTCCAAAGCCCTCGACCAGGTCGGCGGGCTTCACGTTTTTGGTTTGGCTCATGTATGGGCGTTGAGAGGGTTACTGAGAAAAGTCGTTTTCGTTGAGCTCGAAGCCCACCTTGGCAGCCAGGTCCAGCAGGTCTTGACCCGTCTGGAACTGGAAGCGGTGAATCTTCAGGCTGATGGAGGCGTCAGCAGGGAGGCACGAGCCAATCTGGTTGAGCACGCTCTCCAGGTAGGCGCCGTCTGCAGGCGTGTCTCCCAGGAAGAACTGAACCACAGCAGGCGTGCTGCCTACGACAGCGGCCACCTTCTCCACCGTCGCTTGACGCTCTTTAAGCAGCGCGACCACTTGGTAGGCATCCTGGCGGGAGCCCAGGCTCACTATGCGGGTCAGTCGTGCTGGCTTGCTGCGGTCAATGACCACTTGACGCTTGCCATCGCCATCATCGTCTCTTTTGCGGGCACCGGCGTACTCAAACTTCTCTTTGGCTTCTAGCCCACCGCCCTCGGCAAAGACAAGAATCTTGGCGGCACTGTCACCCAGTTCAATCGGTCCGGTGTAGTCTGTGCCGTTGCGTGGCTCAGAGCCGTCGAGGGTGTACTTCAGGGTCGCGGCAGGTGCCACAAACAGCTCCACTTCGCGGGTGTTTGCGTCCAGCTTGGCTCGTATGGTCAGCTTGTTGGTCCAGGTGAAGACCTCACCGGTATCGAACTGGCCATTGGGGTCAACAGCCAGGAACTGGACGCGGTAGGCCTTGGAACGCAAGACGTCATCCTTGAGAACCGGGCTGGCAGTGCTGACCACACCGTCTTCGGCGTAGTGGATACGGGCGCTTGGGCCTGCGTTGAGCGCGTTGACGCGCAGCACCACCTCGCCGTTGTCGTCCGGGGTGGTGTCAGGTACCACCTGAACAGAAGTCTTCTTTTTGGCGGGCGTGTGCGAGACGTGGCCGTTGCCCAGGTCTTCCCATACACCGCGCTGGACGGCGATGGACTTGAGCATGTCCAAGCCTTTGGGCGGCATCCAGGGCATCTTGGCCCGCTGCTTCTCCCGAGCGACTGCGGTCGCCCAGTCAATCGAGACAGAGCCTTCGTTCCACAGGTTGGTCTCTGCGTAGTCGCGCAGCGCATCGAAGTCGGCGTCCACGTCCAAGAACAGCTTTCTCGGGTGGGCCGTCAGCGTTTTTTCGATTTGCTCTTCACCATCGAAAGGCTTGCTGTTATCGCGCTTGCTGTCCAGCGGCTTAACCTTGAGCTCAGGCGCTTTGTCGCCGACCTGCGCCGGGTAGATAACCTTATCAAACACGCCCAGGATGGTGCTGTAGAAGTCGTGCGCAGCCGACTCCTTCTTGCCCAAGAACTCTTCGTACTGGGCATGAGACTTCGGAATCTTGACCTCAGCCTTGAGGGTCGCGTAGCTCTTGCGGGCGGCCTGCTCGATGCTGGCCATCTGAGTCTTGTCGCCAGTCAGCACGAGGAGGTTGTTCTTCTCCGGCAGCTCTGCAAAGAACGCGTCCAGCTGCTCGGGAGGCATCTTGGTCGCCGGGTCAATGATGAGCAGCACGCGGTTACGCTTAACTTCAGCGATAACCTCGTTGAGCTTTGGCAGCGCAATGGCCTGGCTGTAGGCAGTCTTGCGTGTCGGAGCAAACATCTCCTTAAGTCGGGTCTTGATAAGCTCATCAATCTGAGCCTCAGGCGCGGTGGCCGCAATGCCTTGGAGCATCTTGGTCAGATTTTCCTGTCGGTCGAAATACAGCTTGGCGTCCTGAGTCTGGTGCAGGTACCAGCACTCAGAGAGCATCTCGTCAATCGCGGTGTTGTACTCGACCACCGAGCGCAGCGGAGTGACCACGCATTCAAGCACTTCTTCACGGCTAAGGCCTTTGACGGCATTGACCGCTGTGGACAGGCTGGCCGTGAACAGTAGGTTGGCCACTTCGGACGCGTTCTTGTTGCCGTTGGATGCGTCGATACTCTGGGCATGTGCCGAAAAGTTGACGTCCCACAGGTCTTTGGATATGACGTCGTTCATGCCAGAGATGTCAGCCAGCTTGCTGCGTACTTCGGTGATGCTCAGGTCAAAGTGCTGCGCGCCAATCAGGTAGACGTCGTCGGCATCGCGCTCCCAGACCGACTTCAGCAGCCGAGACATCAGTTCCATCAGGCCACGGGTCTGCTTGAACTGTTCGTTTTCTTTGAAAAGGGCGACCAGGTCTTTCAGGCGTGGGTGGAACGGATAGGTGTGGACGATTTCATCGGCCAGCGCTTCAGCGCCTCTCGCAACCACCTTGGACTTGGTGGCCTCTTCCAAGGCTTGGCCATAGCGAGCCGCTAGGTCCTGGATTTCTGCCACGTCGGGCAGCTTAGTAAACAGGCGCTTACGCAGAATGTCGTAGACCTCGTTCCCGGCCAGGTCCACCGGGGTGATGGCCTTCTCTTGGCGGCCCAGCTCTTTGCGGGCATCAAGCAGCGCGCGCTCAATCAGGGCCCCACCTTGAGCGTACGAGGCGTCCAGGTCTGAGACCACCACGCAGACGTTTGAGAGCTTGCCCGCAGCGCTGAGCAAGTTGGCAAAGGCGCGAGTAGCGATATCGGCGACGGTGCCCGTGCCCGTGGCGCGCGTGCCTAGGTACTGGAAGTACGGCGGCAGTTCGTCCAGGAGGATGAGCGTGGGCTTGTCGGACTTGAGCAGACTGGTCCAGTCGGCCTCGTCGGGGGCCTCGGGGCCAGAAACCCAGAACCGCTTGAAGGCTTCGCCCCGGCCCAGCTGGTGGGCGATTTCACCCCACAGATAGTGCTGAGGGCTGTTGCGGCCGTTGAACGCCACCACACGTGCGTCGGAGAAGGCGTCGATGTGCGGAACGTCAGCGCAGTACTTGTGCCGCAAGTCCTTGTGCTTGGCTGCCAGCCCGGTGCCCACAATCAAGTGAGTCTTACCGCCACCCATGGCTTGCTTGAGGTGGAAGACGGCGTTGGATGACTTGCCAGCCAGCCGTTCAAGGGTCCCGCGCAGCAGGTCGCGCATACCTGCGGTGATGAAGGTCTTGCTGTAGAAGGCCTCGCCGTTGCCTTCGTCTTGAATCAGCTGGTCGAGCTGTTCGATTTGGTCGCTGACGTCAATGGACAGCGCGTTGGGGGCCAGCTGGCAGGCCTGCTTGACGGTTTTCACGAGGTGGTCTTCCCTGTTTCGGTGGTGGGGTTGTGGACGCCAACGACGATGTTGTTCTTCTCGCAGTATTCGAGGATGAGGTGCTCAACCATGTTGGATGCTGAGCGATGCTCTCTGGCCGCAGCTTCCCGCAACAAGGCCTTGGCCGTCGGCGTTATCCGCAGGCCCAGCTGTTCAGTTTTGACGTCGGCCATGTATGAAGGTGAGAAGTAAAACAATGTCGTAACAGTGTATAGCGGCAGAGTTTTAAACGCTATGACTAATGCTCCAGCTCGACAAGGTCTCAAAAACGTCCGTTTTTGAGAATGGTTGGCTTGTCCTCGAGAAACCGTTATTCACCAGGCTAAAGCTGTCTCGAAATCCAGTCTCGTTTTCAATGTCTCATAGCTACACTGAATATTAAGATTTGAGACGGAGATAAACATGCTTGTTGGATATGCCCGTGTATCCACTGAAGACCAGAAGCTGGACCTGCAGCTTGATGCCTTAAAAAGTGCTGGCTGTGTGAAGCTTTTTTCTGACCACGTGTCTGGGGCATCCAAGCTCAAGGTCGGCTTAGAAGAAGCATTGGCTTATCTCAGGCCTGGCGACACCTTGGTAGTCTGGAAACTGGACCGCTTAGGTAGAACGGTCAAAGGACTGATAGAGCTGGTGGATGAACTCCATAGTCGTAATGTCCAGTTTCGAAGCCTGACCGACAGCATCGACACAAGTACGAGTGCCGGGAAATTCTTTTTTCACGTGATGGCGGCAATGGCGGAGATGGAACGTGACCTCGTCCGCGAACGGACATCCGCGGGATTGGCCGCTGCTCGAGCCCGTGGACGAATGGGAGGTCGCAAGCCAAAAATGGACAGCCCCCGCTTGAAGTCAGCCCAACACTTAATCTCCAGCGGGATGACGCCGAAGGAAGTTGCAGACAGTCTTGGTGTATCTAGAGCAACTCTCTATCGAGGGCTGAGCTCATTGCGCCGCTAGCGTGGGGGCTTCAAAGAACTTTTGCTCTCTGCCAGTTTCTGTCCTTAACTACCTCGTCTTGAACGACATGCAGTCACCCTGATTCTGCGGCCGAACGGCAGCTACAGGCGTCAATCGTCATTGCCCGGTTCGCCTGCTGAAGGACACCGCCTGGAGCAGCAATTTGCTAAAGACTGTGCTCACTGACGACTATGAGTTACGACGCAATAAGCCTGTTGCCAAAAAGCCGATTCGGGCGACGGAAAGTGCAAACCATCACTCAGGTTGTAACTCCTGAAACATGCATGTACGGTTTTGTATAAGCTGTCAGTCCTACAAGCCAGCGACCCAGACCAGGGAGCAAAAATCAGGAGGAGACATGCCAGCAGTGCAAAAACAATTTGAAGATTTCCACAGCGCCATCTGTTTCGATGAAGACGACGAGAAGGCAACCCTCCGCGAGAAACGTGAAATCATCCTCAAAGCGCTGAAGGAGAACCTCGACGACGACGTGCCGTCGTTTGTAAATTTCAATCAGGGTAGTTACTCGATGCACACTGGAGTGGTGCCACTGGAGAGCAACTTTGACATTGATGTTGGCCTCATCTTCGATTGCAAGAAGGACAAATACCCCGACCCGGTCGCGCTGAAGAAAAAAGTGCGCGACGCGGTGGACACGAACTTCCGCACTGTGGCCATACGCCGGCCGTGCGTGACTGTCAACTACATGAGCGGCGGTGAAGTTTCATACCACGTCGACTTGGCAATCTACACCGAAGGTGATGATGGGAAACTCTACCTAGCCAAAGGCAAGGAGAACTCGGCTGAGGAGCACCGAATCTGGGAAGTCTCAGACCCGAAGGGGTTGACCAAGCGTGTTTGTGGCGCGTTCGAGGAATCTGACCAGCTGGCCCAATACCGCCGTTGCATCCGCTACCTCAAGCGCTGGCGGGAAGTTCAATTTCGGGGCGCAGGCGCACCGTTGAGCATTGCCCTTACCGTCGCCGCACTTCACTGGTTTAGGCCGAACTTCGGTGCGTCCGGCAAACCAGTCGACCTGCTGGCAATGCTGGACTGGGTCGAAACGATGCTGGCACAGTTCACCAACGAGTACAGCGTTGACGATGGTTTCCATCTGCGCATGAAGGTTGTGCTGCCCGTAGAACCGTACACCGACTTGATGGCCAAGCGGACCGCTGCACAGATGCAGAACTTCAAGGATAAGCTTGCGGCTCTGCGGGATGCCCTGCAGGAAGCTTATGACGAGGACCTACCCGAGGATGCGTGCAAACACTTGAAGAAGCAGTTCGGCGACGACTTCAAGATACCCGAGAAGTCCGAGACGGCCAAAGCTGTATCAGCTGCCGTCATTAGCACAGGAAACTCCGCATGACGGAGGCTGCTGTCGAGTCGGGTGCATCCACGAAGGTCGATGCCGCGTTTGAAGCTGTCAAGAACGCTTGCAGCTTGCACGGCATCGAAGTAGTCCGCTTGGACAGTACAGTTCCAAACAGCTTGGCGGTCGAGCTCACAGGTGCAACACGAAAGTGGTCTATATACGTTGATTGCAACGAGGAGCACTTGAGTTTGCCGGCCGTTATGACTGACGCCCCGTCGACGCCATTAGCACATGTCAGCTACAACGGTTCCGTGTGCGTCGACGATGGTCAGGGATTGTCACTTGACCCCAATCGCCCAGCAGACATCGTGGCGCACACTGTCCTCAAGGCTTACAACCTGCTCGAACATTCGGCGATGGACGCAACCATGGGCCATGAGGAGTTTTTCAACGAGCTTGAGGGCTACTGGCTGCACTTGCCCGGCTCGCTGCGCGCACGTGCATACTTCGAGGTCGATGGCAACTCTCGGATGCTCAAGGCCTTTGTTAAGTCGAAACAGAAGCTACCTAAATGGTTTTTTGTGGAGCGCGACGCTGAGGTTCCTTGGGAAGTTCAACGCGAAAAGCTCGAGGGGCTGAGGGCCCTGTACGTTCAACTCGACACTCTTGATTTGCCGCCGGCGTTCCCGGATAAGCTGACAACGGAGTTCATTGACTCTGTTCATCAGCATCTGTCGCCTGAGCAACTGAAGCTCTGGGAGCAGTTGCTCGGCCCATCAAAGAACACTCCTAAACAACTGGCGCTGTTGATTTCAGTGCCCCGTCAGGCCGGAGGCAGTTCATTGGTCGGTGTTGCTTTCGGAGCATACCGCGGAATGGTCGACAAGAAGGCTTCGGTTACGCCACTGACAATGCGCCGCCACACGCCCAACTACATGCGCGAACGCGGCGGCGCGTCGCTGGACCTTCTAGGAAAGCATGTCGTAGTGCTGGGTGCTGGCGCCGTCGGAGGCGTCGTCGTCGATACCCTAGCGGCAGCAGGCATAGGCAAGCTCACGGTGGTCGACCACGATGAATATTCAGAGGACAACGTTTTTCGCCACGTGCTCTCGCCCCTGTTTATCGAAACTGGTAAACCTATTGGCTTGAAGCTGGAGCTGGAGCGGCGCTACCCTGGCCTTAGCATCACACCTGTCTGCACTACCGCCCAGAAGTGGTTCAAGACCGCTGACCTGAGTAAGTATGACGGCATAGTGCTCGCATTCGGTGCGCCATCCCTCGAACGCTCGTTCTCTCGCGTTCTTAAGAACAAACGGTTCGACCTTCCCGTCGTTTTCACATGGCTCGAGGCTTTGGACTTGGGGGGGCACTCGATATTGATGTCGACAAAAGGACCCGGCTGCCTCGAATGCGTATATCGTGACGATGAAGGCCAACCAGCACTGGCGCCGCGCACGTCGTTTCTGGAGCCAAACCAGCCGGTTACCCGCAACCTCACGGGCTGCGCTGGTGCATTCGTACCGTTCGGCCCCATCCAGGCCCGCCGCACAGGTCTAATGGCAGCTGAACACCTACTCTCTGCCATCACTGAAATAGCAGTAGGTGGTCAATCCCGATACCCCTCGTACCGATTCTGGGTGGGTGAAGGCTTGGCAGCTGCCCGGCATGGATTGCGAACGACCCCTTGGTTCCGAGCCGCAAGAACAACTCTCCCTGAAGACGCCACGCGGCTCGTGTTCAGCCGTGCCTGCCTCCATTGCCGTGTACCTAAGGAGGAGGCATGAGGCTGGTCTATCGCGTCACGCCGCAGCAGCGGCTCATCATCGTCGAGCACGCCTTGCAGCAGATGCAGGCGTTCGCGCAGCGCCGCTGGTGGCACTGTGAAGCCGGGGGTGTCCTACTGGGCCGCCACCTCTTGGACTCTCACGACGTGGTTGTCGACGAGGTGTCTACTCCGCAGAGCAGTGACCGCCGCAGCAGATTCGGCTTCTTTCGGTCATATAAGCATGAGCAGATTGCCCACCAGCGCTGGCTGGAGCATGAACAAACATCAGCCTACCTCGGGCTTTGGCATACGCACCCTGAAGCTGACCCTACGCCCAGCGACGTCGACCTTCGTGACTGGCAGCAAGCCGTGTCAAGGGACGCGTTTGAAGGCCACCGCCTGTTTTTCCCCATCATTGGCACGCACAACATCCGCATCTGGACGCTGAGCCGCCGAGGCGTGTTTCGAGAATTGAAGCTGGAGAACAAGAATGGCGACGAAAAATCCTGCAACACCGACTAAGGCGACGATGAAGACGCCTGTGAAAACGAAGTCTCCTGCGAGTGCAAAGAAAAAACGAACGCAGAAGCGCGCCAACATTCCTGTAGCTGTACGGCGCGACCTTTGGGTGGCCGCAGCAGGGCGCTGTGAATTCCGTGGCTGCTGTAAGCCGGTCAACCGAGACTTCCTTACCAAGAAGATGGCTAACGTTGGAGAGTTTGCACACATCATTGGGGACAGTCCTGCTGCCGCGCGGGGCATATCCGGTGAATCAGAGCGACTTGCAGCAGACCCAAGCAATCTCATTCTCGCGTGCTTCGATTGCCACAGCCGCATCGACAGACATGGCCAGAGCAACGAATTCACTGCAGAACAGCTCCGGGCCATGAAGCGCGAGCATGAGACGCGTATCGAAAGCATCTACTCAGCAACCGGTGTGATGGAAAGCATGCCGGTTCTAATGGCATTCCCGATTGCTGGCAATGTGCCCGCGCTCGACGTCCGCAACATCCACTATGCGATGCTGACCAACAGTGACTTTCGGCGCTTTCCCACCTCGACCCACATTCACATTGACAAGAGCAGTTTCGACATCAGGGACAATGAAGCAGACTTCTGGTCCAGCGCCGAAAGGGCCCTGACCCAGTTGTATCAGCAGCGAGTCGAGCCGGTACTGACCGCCAGAAGCGGCCCTTCCCATCTGACGATTGCGGGCTTTGCTCCGATTCCGATGCTAATGAAGCTGGGTGCCCTCATCGGCGACAAAACACCCGCGAACGTTCTAGATTTGCCGGGAGAGCAATGGCTATGGGACAGGCGCCCGGAGTGCCCTTCGCCGTCCTTTACCTACACCGTCTCCAACACCTTGCCTCGTGAGGTTTCCGTACTCGTGAGCCTCTCCAATCGAGTTGTGCATCCAACGGAGGTGCACCCAGTCGTGGAGTTCCAAGCTGTAGCGCCTGACCGCGGCATCATCCGCACTGAAAGTCACCTCTTGAATTTCCGCAGTGAGTTCGATAGCTTCCTGCAGCGCCTCACGCGTGCCGGCGTTCGCGTGGTGCATATCTATCCTGCAACGCCACTATCGGCGAGCGTAGAAATTGGGCGCATGCTGCTGCCCAAGACATTCGAGGAGGTTCATGTCTGGGAGTGGCAGGCGCCCGAATGGAAGCGAGCGCTACGGCTGAAGTAGCCCGCTCGGATGTCCTCGTAGACTAAAACCAGCTAGCCAGGCTTCCTCCGTTCTATACGACTGCTTGCCCTTTTCTTGCCGAATGCTAGCGTACTACCGCCGTAGCCAGCACCAGCGACCGCTTAATGCCGGCTTTCGTGAGTACTCCATCATTTCTTAGCTCCTTCTCTACATTTAGATAGGAGTTAAGAACTCAATTTTTTAGTGGGTCGGTCACTTTTTTACACGCCCTACCGTCGATTCACATCGGGCAGCGGAGAGTTAAGGAATGCCTCCTCAAGGCCTCTCATGTTGGCGTTATAGGCCCATCGTGCAAACTGTTCTAAAAGCCGGTTGTTCTCAGCTTCTATACGCTGCACCTGTGCTTCTAAGCGCTCTATTTTTTCAAGCGCAGCCTGCATTTCTGGCGTAGAAGCTAGTTTCTGTGGACGGTCACTATCTGCAGATAGAGCTTTCTTACGCAGTTCAAAAGCATCTTGAATCCGAGGATGCTTGTGTAATGCTTGGCGTGTATAGCGTGCGAAGAGATGTCTCTCCACCGCCTCAATAAGCAAGTCCCAAGTCAGTTTTCCCGACCATCCATCAAGGATGCCAACAATCTTGGTGATATCCTCATCAGATAAATTCTTTGCTCTTCTCATATATTGCTTTTTGACTCTTCAACGGTCCACTGCAACAAGCCCTGCTCCTTGACACGGCTTTCAATAGCTTTGCGAGCTTCTACCGCATGCTGAAGCCGAGAAGCGGGTTTGATGTGCGTGAGACGAATAAGAGCACCCTTCGGAACTTTAGGGTCGTCAAGAATAGCGACGAGTTCAGAAAGCCGGTCATACGTCAACTGCTGATGCTGGACCCATCGGGATGCACCATAAATTTGTTCGTTCTCCGCTGCTCGTGCTTCCGACAAGAGGTACGCCGTTTCTTCGTGCTTAGCCCGCGTATTAGCCTCACCAAACTTATCCCCTTTGATGCAAATTTGTTCGTTGCAATTGATGCAGTCTTGGTGCAGAGAACAAGGGGACATCACGAAGTCATGCACGCACATACCAAAGTCTGTCGTATGAGCAGCCTGAATTCCCATTTCCTTGAACTTCTCACGAGGAACGAGGCTGATGCGCACCTGAGGGGTCAACTCAGTCGAGGATTGCTTTTTTGCATCTTCCCTTATTTCACTGAGGCGTGCTTGGACGTCTCGGTCAGAGACGTGGTTATAAACGGCGTTCTGCCTAATATCTTTACGACCTGACCATTTAGCGATATCGAGCTCGCTCATTCCGCCAGCTTGTGCAAGCGTGTTTAAGTAATGACGAAACTGGTGTGTGCGAATGACAACCGGAGAACCATCGGCCTCAAAGAAGCCTAAATTCTCAAAGACAGACTTAAATCCGTGCTTAGAGCGATTGCCCAGACCTGTAGAGATAAATCCTTGGTTCAGCGCCTCGATGATTCCTCGGAATGCGCCCTTAACCTTGTGCAATTCATTACGACGTGTGATACAAAGCGCCTGACTAAATCGCAACCCACGGTCAACGTCCAGCCAAGGGAAGCCCTCAGGCAAAGCCTTCAGCACCGCCGCTTCGACATCCGAAAACTTTGCGAAAAGTTTTTTTCCTCGAATCTCGGTAAGTACGTTGTTATCGACACACCACTGCCTCGGTCCTGTTCGAGGAGGTGTTTCAACGAATAACACTTCACCGAGCTCCGCCATGGAAAGGTCTTTACCCCTTAGATGCTCCAAATGCGATGGAAGGAAAATCGAAGTGGGATTCTCCTCGTACCAAAGCGCTACGGCTCGAGCTTCACGAGAGGCTATATCTAGCCTTCTAATGGCTTCTTGTACCACTGAAGACATTGAAGGAACGACCGGTTTTACCATTGGTTCTGCTCCTTTGGATGGCCAGAACCGCAAGCCGTAAGCAGCTTCTCCATCAGGCTTTTTACTGTGCACTTCGCACTGCGCTCGCAGGGCTAGCACTTCATTGACCCTGTCTGGAGCTGAGCACATGATTGCAGACACCGCCGTAACGACTAAGTCAGCAGGCTCAGTTGCAGCTCGAAACGCTCTTGCCAAACAGTCGAGTGCAAAGGGTGAAGGTAGTTTGTCTTGCCGAGCCGCGTCAAATTCCTCACCCACTCGCCCACCCACCTCAGCTGGACGGCATAGCGAATTAGCCCAGCGCAGCGGAACAGCAGATAAACGGTTGTCATCCATGAAAGACGCAAGCATTTCGAGCTGTTGGCCGTTACGATACCCCGCAGATTCACTGTACTTAGCTTGAATAAGCTGGGCCGCTCTATTTAGCGTTCCCGTATCAACGCAGGCTGGATTGGATATACCTCGCTCTGCTAAAGCGGCACCCAACGCGCGAATAGCAGCAATACGAGAGCCCGTGGACTTTGTCGGTTTAAACCCATGCTGGTACCGAAAGTATGCCTTTGCAAATGCACCATATGGCTCGGGCAAAGGGCCAGGATTTTTGTCGTTAGCAGTTTCCCAAGAACTGAAAACTACACGAACAGCATTTGTCTTACCTTTGAGATTCACGTATTTGCTAATGTCCCACGACATCTTTTCGAACTCTAGGTCAGCGCCAAATATGGTCAGTTCGTCTCTGCAAAGAGATACAAAGGCGGCCAAGTTTTGCTCAGCACTCAACTCTCGCCGGGGTTTGAAGAGAACGATATTGGTCATTGAATCCCACCCTCATTGTTTTCTGAAGGAAGAAGTTTGAGTTTGGCCTCGTTGCATGCCTGAATCACTGCTGCTACCGCGAAGATAGTCCTGTCGTTGATAGAAGCAATGCGCTTATCTGCGACTTTCAGTTGCTTGTCGCGCTGCTGCAAAAGATGCTGCAGCACTGCCTCATGAGGACCATCTATCCAAGCTTCAAAGCTTGAGCATGTGTAGCAGGCAATCGGGGCGCTAAAGCCACAGAAACCATGTTTGCCACAGTCACCCATTGGGGCTCTGCTGCGGTCGACCCGTAAATCAATGATGCGCCGTGAGCTATCTTCGGCGAGACCATCCACCAACGTTCCTGCAAATGCTTGTGCTAGAGGCGCCATCTCCATTGCAATGGCCCTGTCGATACGTTCGATGATGGCAGGCGAGTTAGCAGAATACACACCCACGTTTTGTGTATCTTCATGGTCTAGAAGACGAGCAATAATTAATGGACCATATCCTTCTTCCGCCGCTCTAGTACCGATAGTTCGACGAAAGCGAGTGGCACTGATATTGATTGCCTTACCAGTTCGTTCTGAAATAACGCCAAGACTGTCAAATACGTGCGCAGTGATTTGACCAATATCATTAGCAGTTCTATGAAATTCGAAGCCTGGTGACCTTCGTACAATCCGCGAAATTGGGAATAAGGGAGCTTGAGTCGGGTCAGGTAGTATTGATTCAAATTTAGCTCGAACGGTTTCAGCGTATTCAACGAGAATTTCGCCAAATTGCTCGTTAAGAGGGCGCTTTACCAATCTAGCTCGAGGCGAAGTAGTACCTTTCTTTGCACTCGGCATCAGTATTGAATACTTAGGCGTACCATCGATATCTTGATTCAACTGGACATCGCAAACTTTCAGAGCCGCATGCTGCGTGTTTCGCTGCCCCAACAGAACATATAACCACGACAGTACATAATCTGCCATGCTCATGGCACCGCAAGCATAAGCATTGTTCAATGCTGCATTAAGTGCTTCTGTTTCTATGTGCGTTAACGGTCCATCATTGACGTCCCATGTAAGCACAGCGACACCCTTAGCATTCCCCTCAACGCGTAGTTGCTTGAGCAGCAATTCCGCATCATCGTCGACTCCTGGGTACCCCAATTTCTTCCACTTTCTTAAAAATCCTGCGAAAGTTCCGAGGTACCAAGCTGTCGACTCAGTTAATCCTGCTCTGTAATTGAGCAAGTCCACCGCACTAATTCTCGAAATCTCATGATTTGAAGCTCGAAGGAAATGCTGAAGCCGCTGAAACATATTCTTTAGATGGTCCGGCGAGCGGTTCTCCGCATACCACGACAGTACACGCTTTGCATATTCCCGAAAAGACTTGGATGAGTTTGTAAGTTTGGTGAAATCCAGGTAAGTATTGTGCACACCATCTTGGTATGCCCAGATATCAGCTGCTGCATCAAATGAGACACCGGATTTCGTGGTTATCAGTGGCAGTAGGGGCAGTTGTGAGAATTCGTTGCGCTCTTCAGCAGCAAGAGAATTGAGCATCATGAGGTCTTTTTCTTTTTAGAGGTGAATGCCTTAGCTTGCATTGCAAGAGAAGCTTCATTGGATTTCCGTTGCACATGTCTCTTTGTATATGTAGCGGCCATCTTGGAGTTGGGCGACCAGCCCATTGCTTGGCGCCGCATTTTTTCCTCTTCCTCAGGAGGCACACCACGTTCATCCATAAGTGCTGAGAAATCGTCATTCCATGTATGACGGAGAACGTGAGGTGAAAGGTCGTCGGGCAGTCCAGGTATCTTGCCTCTCAGTTCCCGAAAGAGTTTGTTGAGAGCTGGCTGCGATAGTGGCAACCCCGTTCCTGTCGCAACGAATAGATAAGGGTGCCGACGAGCACCTTTGATTTTGGACCTTAGTCCGATGAGGTAAGCCCTTGTGAGCTCAGACAACTCTGGACCAAGTGCTAGTAAGCGGCTCCTTGTCTTGACCAACGGAGCGTTCTTACGCACTTCCTCTGGATTATCAGGACGCCGAACTACAGCCACTTCTCCAGCGCGAAGATTGACGTCTTGCACATAAATGCTGAGCAGTTCGCCATTACGAACACCGAGGAAAAGCAGCCACAGGAAGATGAGCTGGTTGCGAGCTCGCACATGCTTATTTGTCCACGGATTTTCAGGACTATCAGGCTCAATGACTTCGAGTATTCGAGCTCTGACTTTAGGACTAACTCCTTGACGGCCACTAGACTCAAAGTCCCGCTCAGGGATGCGTTCATTGATATTGCCGATTACGACCTGAGCAGCTTCATTTAATGCTTCATAGTGTTTGTGATTTACGTCCAGCTTCAATCGTCGACCTGAAACGAGCCATCCGATGTAATTGCGTATATATATGAGTCGAATAGTCTTCGTTTCCGAATTAACCCCTTTAGGCCCCTTGCTTACAGAACGCTTGGTCACCCTCTTAAACGAAGCCACCCTAGCAGTCTTCTTCTCAGTAGTTTGCGTTTCTAGCAAAGCGTCTAGCTCTTCTTGTCGCAGTGCAGCCAACTTCACAAGTGCTTCAATTTCCGCTAAAGATAGGAGCCGACCCTTCAACATCCGTTCGTTGAGGTCGATACCAAGATAGCTAAAAATCTGATGAGCAACCATGACAGCTCTTGCTGCTTGCTCCAGCGTATTGGCTGCTAAGTTAGTTGCACGGAGAGTTGTCAGGATGAACAACGTAGGGTCCCAAAGAGGCAAACCCGTCTCTTTGCTCAACAGAAGCGGCAGCCGCTCACCAGACTCAAGCTTTATGGTCTTAACACGATAACCAGCTGCCATGTTTACACTTTTAAAAAGTATTCAATAAACGCATTCTAATCAAAAGCACAAAAAATGTTAACAATAAAAAAAGACCCGTGAATATTAGCTCACAGGCCTTTTGTTAACGAATCAGGAAAGGTGACCTCTAGAAGGGGATGTCGTCATCCATATCGTCAAAGCCCGACGCAGCACGCTGGGGAGGTGGCGCCATGGGTGCAGGGGCCGCCGCGGGCGGTGCCATGCGCTGGGCAGGCGCTGGGCGCGCTGCGGGGGCGGGTGCCTGGCGGCGGGGCGCTTCGTAGCCACCGCTGTCGCCATAACCGGCGTCATCGCCGTAGCCTTGGTTTTGCTGGCCGCCGCCCATACCCTGGCGGCTGCCCAGCATTTGCATGCTGTCGGCACGGATTTCGGTGGCGTAACGCTCTTGACCGGTGGCTTGGTCGGTCCACTTGCGGGTGCGCAGGCTGCCTTCTACATAGACTTGGCTGCCCTTGCGCAGGTATTGACCCACGATCTCGGCCAGACGGCCGTTGAACACCACGCGGTGCCACTCGGTGGATTCTTTGTTCTCACCGGTATTTTTGTCGCGCCAGCGGTCGGTGGTGGCGATGGTGACGTTGGCCACCTGATCCCCGCTGGGGAAGGTGCGCATTTCAGGGTCGCGACCCAGATTGCCAACGATGATGACTTTATTGACGGATGCCATGGTGAAAAATCCTGTGCTGGTAGTTCAGGCGATAAAGGGGAGGCCCCGAACCAAATCAAGTGAGTACAGCCCCTCCGACAGGCCGCAGGAGAGGCAGCTTAACGCATGTTTTCAGGCCCTGCACGCCGATTGAGTTTGAACGGGCTCCCCGCATGCAGCGCGTGGTGCTGGAGCGACGGATGACTAAAAAACAATAGCTGATAGCGCTCTTATTTCAACAACTTCAAGGCGCTTTTATCTTGAAGTTATTTATTTGCAAGCGCTGGCAGCTATGGTTTTTGGGGTTTTTGAATTATCCGTGGCGCCCCACCGGGCGCAGCGGCCAAGTCAGCACCAGCCACAGCACCATCAGCCCCGTGGTGGCGGTAAACAGCGCAGGCATGCCGCCCCATTTGGCCAGCACGCCGCCCAAAAAGCCCCCGGCAAACAGGCCCAGCGACTGCAGCGTGTTGTAGGCCCCCAGAGCCGCGCCCCGCAAATGGGTGGGCGCCATGCGCGAGACCAGGCTGGGCTGGCTGGCTTCCAGCACGTTAAAGCCGACAAAGAACAAGAACATCAGCACGCCCATCAGCGCCAGCGGGGGCTGGCTGCTGGCCTGCGCCACAGCACCCAGACCGATTTGCACCACCAGCACCAGGCCGATAGCGCCGAGCAGCGCGGCGCGCAGCTTGCCTTTGCGCTCCATGGAAAACAGCCCGCCCATGGCCACAAACGACAGCACGACTGCGGGCAAATACAGCTTCCAGTGCCCGTCTTTGGCCAGCCCGGCAGACACCAGCAAGGCTGGCACCGCCACCCACATGGCCATTTGCACGGTGTGCAAGATGAAAACCCCGGCATTCAACCGCAGCAAGTCCTTGTGCTGCAGCAACTCTGCCGGGCGGCCACGCGGGGCGTTGCTTTGTTGCGCAGGCTCAGCAGGCACCACCCACAGCACCACCGCAATGCCAGCCAGCGCCAGGGCAAACGTCAGCCCGAAAATGCCTGACAGCCCCACCCATGCCGCCAGCAGGGGGCTGAGCACCAATGCCAGTGCAAACATCAAGCCGATGGAGCCGCCCACCATGGCCATGGCCTTGGTGCGCACGCTGTCGCGGGTCAAATCGGAGATCAACGCCGTCACGGCGGCCGACACGGCGCCCGCACCTTGCAGGGCGCGGCCCACCATCAGCCCGGTCAGCGAATCTGCCAGCGCGGCCACCAGACTGCCAATCGCAAACACCGCCAGCCCGCCCACGATGATGCGCTTGCGCCCCCAGCGGTCGGACGCCATGCCCAGCGGCAGCTGGAACACGGCCTGCGTCAGCCCGTACAGCCCCATCGCCAGCCCCACCATGGCGGCATCGTTGCCGCCGGGGTACTTGCTGGCCTCCAGGGCAAACACCGGCAGCACCAAAAACAGCCCCAGCATGCGCAGCGCAAAAATCAACGCCAAGCTGCCGCTGGCGCGCAGCTCTTGCGAGGTCATCGTGCTGCTGGCCGCAGCTTGGGGGGTGGCAGAAAGGGATTCGTTGTGGGCTTGGGACACGCGCTAAACCAAGAAGGGGACGGCACAAAAAAGCCGCACGGGGCGGCTTGCGAGACCGAGCACGCCCGGTCTGCAGCAAGCCCTTATTGTCGGTGATTGGGCGCAGCGCTGCTACACATGCGCTGGGCCAAGTGTCTATGATGGATGATTTTTCCCTTACACCTCGCTCCTTCGTGACTGCAGCTTCGACACCTTCCCTGCCAGCAGATGCGCCAGACACCACAGGGCGCTACCTGGGCCAAGCCATGGGGCATCCGCGCATCAGCATTCGCGGCGCTCGCACGCACAACCTCAAGAACATTGATCTGGACATTCCCCGCAACCAGCTGGTGGTGATCACCGGCTTGTCGGGTTCCGGCAAGTCCAGTCTGGCGTTTGACACGCTGTATGCCGAAGGCCAGCGGCGCTACGTGGAAAGCCTCTCGGCCTACGCGCGCCAGTTTCTGGGGCAGCTGGACAAGCCCGATGTCGATTTGATTGAGGGCCTCTCCCCCGCGATTGCGATCGAGCAAAAGGCTGCCAGTCACAACCCGCGCTCCACCGTGGGCACGATCACCGAGATCAACGACTACCTGCGTCTGCTGTTTGCCCGCGCCGGTACGCCCTACTGCCCCGAACACGACCTGCCCCTGCAGGCCCAGACCATCAGCCAGATGGTAGATGCCGTGCTGGCCATGCCAGAAGGCTGCAAGCTGATGCTGCTGGCCCCCGTGGCACGCAGCCGCAAAGGCGACTTTGCCGACCTGTTTGCGCAAATGCAGGCGCAAGGCTATATCCGCTTTCGCATCAACGGCAATGTGGTGGATGCGGCGGATTTGCAACCGCTGGACAAGCACCAAAAGCACGACATTGACGTGGTGGTGGACCGCATCAAGGTGCGCCCTGATCTGCACCAGCGCTTGGCCGAAAGCCTGGAAGCAGCCCTGCGCATTGGGGGCGAAGCCGCCAGCGGCCGGGTGCTGGCCGTGGACATGGATTCGGGCCAAGAGCACGTCTTCAGCAGCCGCTTTGCCTGCCCACTGTGCACCTATTCGCTGGAAGAGCTGGAGCCGCGTCTGTTTTCCTTCAACTCGCCCATGGGCGCCTGCCCCACCTGCGATGGACTGGGGGTGAGCGATGATTTCGACCCCGACAAGGTCGTGCCTTTCCCCTCGATCAGCGTGGCCAATGGCGCCATCCACGGTTGGGACCGCCGCAACAGCACCTATTTCACCCTGCTGCAAAGCATTGCCCAGCACTACGGCCAAGATGTAGAGGCCCCGTTTGAAAGCTGGCCAGCGGCGGTACAAAAAGTGGTGCTCTGGGGCTCTGGCAGTGAAAAAATTGCCTTCACCTACGAAGGCGATGGCAAACCCACGGTGGTCGAACATGTGTTTGAAGGCGTGATTCCCAACATGGCGCGCCGCCTGCGTGAGACCGACTCGCAAATCATCCGCGATGATTTGGCCCGCCTGCGCAGCACGCGCTGCTGCCCCGACTGCCAGGGCACACGGCTGCGCCGCGAAGCGCGCTTTGTGCGCGTGGGTGAAGGGGCGCAATCGCGTGCCATCTACCAAGTCAACGCGAGCACCTTGGCGCAGGCGCACCAATGGTTCACCACGCTGAAACTGCAAGGCAACAAAGCCGATATTGCCGAGAAGGTGGTGCACGAGATCGCCGCGCGCCTGCGCTTTTTGCTGGATGTGGGCCTGAACTATTTGAGCCTGGACCGCAGCGCGGACACGCTGTCGGGGGGGGAGTCGCAACGCATTCGCCTGGCCAGCCAAATTGGCAGTGGCCTGACGGGCGTGATGTATGTGCTGGACGAACCCAGCATTGGTCTGCACCAGCGCGACAACGACCGCCTGATTGCCACGCTGCAGCACCTGCGCAACATTGGCAACAGCGTGATCGTGGTGGAACACGACGAAGACATGATGCGCGCCGCAGACTGCCTGATCGACATGGGCCCCGGCGCGGGGGTGCATGGCGGCCAAGTCATGGCCATGGGCACGTTCGAGGCGGTGAAAGCCAACCCACAATCGCCCACGGGCCAGTATCTGAGTGGCGCCAAATGCATTGCGGTGCCCCCAAAGCGCACGCCCTGGCTGCCCGTGAAAGTGGAGGATGCCAGCGCCCAGCCCGCAGGCGGCTTTCCGTCGGTGCCCGGCACTGCAGCCGCAACCCACCACCACGCCCTGCAAAGCCTGCGTGTGGTGGGGGCCAGCGGCCACAACCTGCAATCGGTGACGGTGGAATTCCCCGTGGGCCTGCTGACCTGTGTGACCGGGGTGTCTGGCTCGGGCAAATCCACCCTGGTCAATGACACGCTGTACGCCGAAGTTGCCCGCCAGCTGCACCGCGCAGGCACGGAACCGGCGCCCTTCCAGGCCTTGGAAGGGCTGCAGTACTTCGACAAAGTCATCAACGTCGACCAGGCGCCGATTGGCCGTACACCGCGCAGCAATCCAGCCACCTACACCGGCTTGTTTGCCCCCATCCGTGAACTGTTCACCGAGACCAGCACCGCCCGCGAGCGCGGCTACGGCCCCGGGCGTTTTAGCTTTAACGTGGCCGGCGGCCGCTGCGAGGCCTGCCAGGGCGACGGCATGATCAAGGTAGAAATGCACTTTCTGCCCGATGTTTATGTGCCTTGCGACATCTGCCACGGCAAGCGCTACAACCGCGAAACGCTGCAAGTGCAGTGGAAGGGCAGGAACATTGCCGATGTGCTGGGCATGACCGTGGAAGACGCCCACGCCTTTTTCAAAGACGTGCCCAGCATTGCGCGCAAGCTGCAAACGCTGCTGGATGTGGGACTGGGCTATATCCGCCTGGGGCAAAGCGCCACCACGCTCTCGGGCGGTGAAGCCCAGCGCGTGAAACTGGCGCAAGAGCTGTCCAAACGCGACACCGGCCGCACGCTCTACATCTTGGACGAGCCCACCACCGGCCTGCACTTTGCCGATGTGGAGCTGCTGCTCAAAGTGCTGCACCAGCTGCGCGATGCCGGCAACACCATCGTGGTGATTGAGCACAACCTCGACGTGATCAAAACCGCCGACTGGATCATCGACATGGGCCCCGAAGGCGGCGCAGGCGGTGGCTACGTGGTCACCACCGGCACCCCTGAGCAGGTGGCGGCCCATCCAGACAGCCACACGGGCCACTACCTCAAGAGCTATTTAAAGCGTTAGGCTTTTATAAAATCAAGAGCAGGCAGCGCTTGCATTGAAAGGTTTTCCGCATGTTTTGGCTTGCAATGGCTGATACAACCTGCGCTAGCCGCTCTCATTAACGAGAACCCACGTAGATTGCCGCGCCACAAAAAAGGAGCCCTGTGGCTCCTTTTTTTATCGCTGCGCTGCGCCGGAAGATCGGCCACGCACGGCGTCGCTGGCTGCACTGCCCTCCCAGCGGAAGAGCGAAACGGCGCGCACCAGCTCCTGCCCTTGCAGGTTCAGGCTGTTGGCGGCCGCCGCCATTTCTTCGACCAAGGCTGCGTTTTGCTGCGTGGCATGGTCCATTTGCGTGACCGCTTCGCCCACCTGCGCCACCCCGTTGGCCTGCTCCTGACTGGCGCTGCTGATGGCCGACATGATGTCGTTGACCTTCTGGATCGCCGTCACCACATCGTCCATGGTATGGCCGGCTTTTTGCACCAGCACATTGCCCTCACCCACCCGCGAGACGCTGGTGTCGATCAGGTGCTTGATCTGCTTGGCCGCCTCGGCGCTGCGCTGCGCCAGCGAGCGCACTTCGCTGGCCACCACGGCAAAGCCGCGGCCCTGCTCACCCGCCCGCGCAGCTTCCACGGCGGCGTTGAGCGCCAGGATGTTGGTCTGGAAGGCAATCCCATCGATCACGCTGATGATGTCGGCAATCTGGCGGCTGCTGTCGTTGATGCCCTGCATGGTCTGCACCACCTGGGCCACCACATCGCCGCCCTGCACCGCCACATCGCGCGCCGCGCCGGCCAGCAGGCTGGCTTCGCGGGCGTTGTCGGCGTTGTTGCGCACCGTGGCGCTGAGCTGCTCCATGGACGCAGCGGTTTCTTCGAGCGCGCTGGCCTGCTGTTCGGTGCGGCCCGACAGATCCATATTGCCTTGGGCAATCTCCGCGCTGGCCAGCGCCACGCTGTCGGCGCCGCTGCGCACCTGCGCCACCATGGGGCGCAGGTGCGCCCGCATGGCGTACTGGGCCTGCAGCAACTCGCCCACTTCGTTGCTGCCCACGGGGCTGTCGCTCCCACTCAAATCACCTTCCGAAACCGCTTGCGCCAGTTGCACGGCTTGCCGCAAGGGCACGGTGACAGAGCGCACAAATGCCAGCGCCAAGCCCAAGGCCAGCAGCAGCGCCAGGGCCATCAGTGCCAGCACGGTGATGAGCTGCTGGCGGTGCGCCCGCTCTTCGTCACGCAGCGATTGAGCCAGTAGTGCAGAGCCATCGGCCACCAGCGCATTGACGGCCTCAATGGTGCGTGTGAGCGTGTCAAAGAAGAGGGGGGCGGCCAGCGTCAGCTCAGGCGCTTCAATCAGTTGCTCCTTGGCCATTTGGAGGCTCTCATTCGTCAATGCGGCCACCTGCTTGACCTGCGGCGCCATGCGCGTGTGAAAGTCTGCGTTCAACTCCATGGCGCGCTGGATGGAGTAGCCCGCTGCGGCCTGTACCTCCACCACGCGGCGCTGCAGCGCCCGCAGCGCACCGCGGTTTTCAGGGGGTAACTGGCCCTGGGCCAAAAAGCCTGCACCCTGGCCGCGCAGCAAGCCCAGGTTTTCTGTCAGCTGCGGGGCCTGCATCATCACGGCCTGGATCAGCGCCTGGTTGTCGGCATGCGGGGTGGTGCTCAGGCTGTAGGCGTGCAGCAGCTCCTCATTCAGATGCAGCAGCTGGCCCACCAGCTGGGTGTGCTGCGCCATGCTTTGGGGCGCGGCAATGCTGCGGCTGTCCACGGCTTTTTCCAGGCTTTGCCAGTTTGTCACCAGCTGCTGCAGTTGCTGCTGCAAGGCGCTGGGCGCCTCGGCCTCACGCAGCGCGGCCTGGGCTTGGTTCAAATGCTGATTCACGGCATCGCGGATCGCAGGCCGACGCGCAGCCATGGTGCTGTCGCCGCCCAGCATGGCGGCGGAGGTGCCGCGGTGCACCTGCAGGCGTTGCACGACAGCATTGACGGCCATCAGCGAGGGCATGCCCAGGGCTTCCTGGCGCGCCTGGCGCAACTCCGTCAGCACATCCTCGACGTACAAAGCGAGTGGAATAGCGGTCATCACCAAAGCGATCAGACCCAGAATAGAGAACTTGTGCGCCAAGCGCAGCCGATGGAGCCAATGTGTCATGCAAAGCGTGCGGCGGTGGCGGCGGTTGCAAACCAGCCAACGCCCCAGGTAACGGAATGTAGTGCTTCTCAGTATGGGCTTTGCGCTTTGTTTGAGGAACTTCCAATGCGCCAATGCAGGGGCAATTGCGCCCAAGGCTTGACCCATATCAAGCAACCATCTACCCCCTCAGCGCGCGTTCCCCCACACGCAAGCCCCGCTGGGGGGTGTAAGGTTTCACACTGGATTGATCCGAAAGATACAAGATGACTGATACGACATGGGATGTGGTGGTGGTGGGTGCGGGCATGGCCGGTGCTTCGGTGGGCTGGCAACTGGCGCAAGCCGGGCAGCGCGTGCTGCTGCTGGAGCGCGAGAGCCAGCCGGGCTATCACACCACCGGGCGTTCGGCCGCCCTGTTTGAAGAGCACTACGGCCCCGAGCAAGTGCAGGCGCTGACACGCGCCAGCCGGGCGTTTTATGAGCACCCGCCGACAGGGTTTGTGGACACGCCCATCCTGCATCCGCGCGGCGTGATGTATGTGGGCACAGCGGCGCACAAGTCGCTGATTGACGCCGCTTACGCCGAGGCCGTGGAGCACTCGCCCGATGCCCAGCGCCTGGACGGCGAGGCCTTGCGCACCATTGTGCCGGTGCTCAATGCCAGCATCGTGGATGGCTTTGTGGACGATGGCGCACGCGACATCGATGTGAACGCCCTGCACCAAGGCTTTTTGCGCGGCCTGCGCCATGCCCATGGCGAGCTGTGGTGCAACGCGGAAGTGACCGCACTCACGCACGACGGCAACACCCGCAGCTGGACCATTACCTTGGCCGATGGCCGCAGCGTCCAGACCGCCATCGTGGTGAATGCGGCCGGCGCCTGGGCCGATGGAATTGGCGAGCTGGCCGGAGCCCGCGCCATTGGCCTGGTGCCGGCACGCCGCAGCGCCTTCACCTTTGCCGTGCCCGAAGGCATGGATGCCACGCACTGGCCCGCCGTCATCAGCGCAGACGAAAGCTTTTACTTCAAGCCCGATGCAGGCCAGTTGCTGGGCAGCCCCGCCAATGCCGATGCCACCTACCCGCACGATGTGCAACCCGAAGAGGAAGACATTGCCACCGGCATCTGGAACATTGAGCAAGCCACCACGCTGCAGATTCGCCGCCCCTCCCACACCTGGGCGGGCCTGCGCTCGTTTGTGGCCGATGGCGAGATGGTGATTGGCTGGGATGACAGCGTGCCCAATCTGTTTTGGGTGGCGGCGCAAGGCGGCTACGGCATCCAAAGTGCTGCGGCTTACAGCCTGCTGGCGCGCAACCTGCTGCTGGACGAGCCCATCGACGAAAGCCTGCTGGACCAGGGCGTGAGGCTGGAAGCACTCGAGCCGGTGCGGCTGCAAAAATAAGAGCTTGTTGCGCTTACAAAATAAAGATTTCAGATAGAAAATGATCTAAAACCCTTGTTTGACAAGCACCAGCAGCTATGGTTTGCGCAGACCACAAAAAAGCCCGCAAGGCCAGAACCTTGCGGGCTTTTGACATCAGAGATGCAGGCGAGGGAGCGTTTACAGCTCGATCTTCGCCACGTCGATGATCTTCTTGTACTTGGCGATTTCGCCGTTGATGTACTTGCCAGCATCGGTCTTGCTGTCCATCACCGCAGCGCCCGCGTCTTCCATCTTCTTGCGGAACTCCGGCGCAGCCATGGTCTTGTCCAGTGCCGTCTTGAGCTTGGCGGCAATAGGCGCAGGCAAGTTCGCTGGCGCCATCATGGCAAACCACGAGTTGATGTCCACGTTCTTGAACTCAGGCGTTTCTGCCAGTGCAGGAATATCCGGGGTCGCTGCGTAGCGCTTGGCTTCGGTCGTGCCGATGGGCGTGACCTTGCCAGCCTTGATCAGCGGCAGGCCCGAGGACAGCACGAAAATGCCGTATTCGATGTTGTTGCCCAGCACGTCGTTGGTCAACGCAGGCACGCCGCGGTAAGGCACGTGCTGCATCTCGATCTTGCCCTGGTCCTTCATCATCTCGCCAGCCAGGTGCAGCGCAGTGCCGACCCCTGAGGAGCCGTAGCTGAACTTGGCAGGATTGGCCTTGACCGCCGCCACAAATTCCTTGGTGTTCTTCACGCCAGCCTTGGCCGATGCCACCAGCACCATTGGCTGCGAAGCCACCATGCCGATGGGCGTGAAGTCAGAGATCTTGTATTTGATGGACTTGTTGATCTGGTTGGCAATGGCGATTTCGTTGTTCGCGCCCACCAGCAAGGTGTAGCCATCGGGCTTGGCATTGGCCACCTTTTGCGCGCCAATTGCACCACCTGCGCCGCCGAGGTTTTCCACCACCACGGTTTGGCCCAGATGCTTTTCAATTTCATTGGCCACCAGACGGCCCACCAAGTCGGTCGAGCCACCTGCGGGGTAACCCACCACGATGGTGACAGGCTTGTTAGGGTAGGACGCAGCATCATCTGCCAATGCGGTACCGGTTGCCAGCAGGGCTGCACCGCAAGCAATCAGCGTGCGACGAAGAATGGTTGTGCTCATAAAAGTTCCTTGTTGCTGCGATTGTGAACAACTTTCCACGGAGTTTGCATGAAGATATGCAATATTGACATGCCGAACCAGCAAGACCCTCCTCCAGATATTTGTTGCAAAAGTTAACAATCTCACGTAAAGGGCAGAGCGATTTCGCCGCTGCGAGCATAAAAAAACCCGCACGGTATCACCATGCGGGTTTTCTTCCAGCACCCGGCAAGCCGCAAGGCGGCAGCGGGGTCAGGCAGGCAATTACTTCACCAGTTGGGCCAGCTCGCCTGCCGCGTACTTCTTGGCCATTTGCTCCAGGCTGTAGCCCTTGATCTTGGCAGCCTGACCTTCGCAACCGAATTCCAGATAGCGCGCCTTGCACACTTGCTTGGCCGCTTCACGCGCGGGCTTGAGCCATTCGCGGGCGTCAAACTTGTCGGGGTTCTCGGCCAAGAACTTGCGCACCGCGCCCGTCATCGCCAGGCGGATGTCGGTGTCAATGTTCACCTTGCGCACGCCGTGCTTGATAGCTTCCTGAATTTCCGACACGGGCACGCCGTAGGTTTCCTTCATCTTGCCGCCGTACTGGTTGATGATGGCCAGCAACTCTTGGGGCACCGAAGAAGAGCCGTGCATCACCAAGTGGGTGTTGGGGATGCGGGCGTGGATTTCCTTAACGCGCTGGATGGACAGAATGTCACCGGTAGGGGGGCGGCTGAACTTGTACGCGCCGTGGCTGGTGCCAATGGCAATCGCCAAAGCGTCCAGCTGGGTTTCGCGCACAAACACGGCGGCTTCTTCGGGGTCGGTCAGCATCTGGCTGTGGTCCAGCTTGCCCACGGCACCAATGCCGTCTTCTTCGCCCGCATCGCCGGTTTCCAGGTTGCCCAGGCAGCCCAGCTCGCCTTCCACGGTGGCGCCGATGGCGTGGGCCATGGCCACCACTTGCTTGGTCACGTCCACGTTGTATTCAAAAGACGAAGGCGTCTTGCCATCGCCCATCAACGAGCCGTCCATCATCACCGAGCCAAAGCCCAAGGCCAGCGCGCCGCGGCACACCTCGGGGGTGGTGCCGTGGTCTTGGTGCATCACCAGGGGGATGTGGGGGTACATCTCGGCAGCAGCCTGAATCAGGTGCTTGATGAAAGGCTCACCGGCGTACTTACGGGCACCGGCGGAAGCCTGCAAGATCACGGGTGCGCCGACTTCGTCTGCCGCCGACATCACGGCCTGAACTTGTTCCAGGTTGTTGACGTTAAAGGCGGGGATGCCATAGCCGTTTTCAGCGGCATGGTCGAGCATTTCACGCATCGAGATCAGAGGCATGGTCGTGGTCCGGTAAGGGTTGAGCTAAAAATTTTTGTGCGGTGGTAACCGCATGGTAACTGGCGATTTTAACCGCCCATGCCCGGCCTGGCGATGACGTGTGGCAATCGCCTTGGCAGCCGGCACGATTGCAGGCCTTTGCAGACTGTGGTTTTTTACTGCACGCGGCAAATTTGCAGCATGTTGGAGCCCCCGGGCTGGCCCATGGGCTCACCGCAGGTGATGGCATACACATCGCCGGACTGCACAATGCCGCGCATGCGCAAATGGCCTTCAGCCTGCACCAAGGCTTTGTCACGCTCTGCGCTGGTGTCCATCAGCAGGGGGCGCACATTGCGGTACAGCGCCATTTTGCGCTGGGTGCTGATATTGGGGGTCAGTGCGTAAATCGGGGTGTGAATGCGGTGGCGGCTCATCCACAGCGCGGTCGAGCCACTTTCCGTCATGGCCACAATCGCTTTGGCACCCAGTTTGTTTGCCGTGAACAGCGCGCCCAGTGCAATCGCCTGGTCAATGCGGGTGAATTCACGCTCGCCAAACTGCGCATCCTGACGGCGGTCTTCAGCGGCTTCGGCAGCGGCGCAAATTTTGGCCATCTCGCGCACGGTTTCCAGCGGGTATTTGCCGGCGGCGGTTTCGGCGCTCAGCATCACGGCGTCGGTGCCGTCCAGCACCGCATTGGCCACGTCGCTCACCTCGGCGCGCGTGGGCACGGGGTTGGTGATCATGCTCTCCATCATCTGCGTGGCAGTGATGACCACCTTGTCCATCTCACGCGCCATGCGGATCATTTTCTTTTGCAGCGCAGGCACAGCCGCATTGCCCACTTCCACGGCCAAGTCACCGCGCGCGACCATGATGCCGTCGGAGGCCTTCAAGATTTCTTCGAGGCGAGGAATGGCCTCCGCACGCTCAATTTTGGCAATCAGCCCTGGGCGGTGCTGGCCGGGCGCGCAGGCCACGGTGCACAGCTGGCGCGCCATTTCCATGTCGGTCGCGTTTTTGGGGAAACTCACCGCCACATAGTCGGCGCCCAGCGCCATGGCGGTCTTGATGTCTTCCATGTCCTTGGCGGTCAGCGCAGGCGCAGTCAGGCCGCCACCTTGTTTGTTGATGCCCTTGTTATTGGACAGCTCACCGCCAATCGTCACCGTGGTGTGCACGGCAGCGCCCAGTACGCGGTCCACCGTGAGCACGATCAGCCCGTCGTTGAGCAGCAGCACATCCCCGGATTTGACATCGCGCGGCAGTTCTTTGTAGTCCAGGCCGACACCTTGAAAATCGCCCAGCTCGGTGCGCGAGGCATCCAGCACAAACGGCGCGCCCTCTTCCAGCATCACCTTGCCTTCGGCAAACTTGCCGACGCGGATCTTGGGGCCTTGCAGGTCGGCCATGATGGCCACTTCACGGCCGGCCATCACGCCCGCTTCGCGCACCGCTTTGGCGCGGTCGATATGGTCTTGCGCGGTGCCGTGGCTGAAGTTCAGGCGCACCACGTTCACCCCGGTGGCAATCATTTTTGCCAGCAGTTGCACGTCGCTGGATGCAGGGCCCAAGGTCGCCACAATCTTGGTGGCGCGGCGGATATACAGGTCTTGCAAGCTCATACTTTCCTTTGTTGACTGGCGTTCCAACATTGCAGTTTTGCAGTTGCAACGTTCAGCGCATTAACGCTTCAATTTCAGCGGCCTCTACAGGCACATCGCGGGTAATCAGCTCACACCCCGTCTCGGTCACCACGGCGTCGTCTTCAATGCGAATGCCGATGTGGTGGAACTGCTCGGGCACACCGGGCGCCGGGCGCACGTAGATGCCGGGCTCGATGGTGGTCACCATGCCGGGGCGCAAGATGCGGCTGGGGCGGGTGATGACCTCGCCCGACAAGGGGTCTGTGCGTGTGCTGCTGTGGGCCAGCTCGCTCATCTCCACATAGCTGCCGCAGTCGTGCACATCCATGCCCAGCCAGTGGCCCGTGCGGTGCATGTAGAACTGGAAGTAGGCACGCTGGGCGATCACGTCCTGCGCATTGCCGTACTTGGATTTGTCCAGCAGCCCGACATCCAGCATGCCTTGCGCCAGCACCGCCACGGTGGCGTCGTGCGGGTCGTTGAAGCGGTTGCCGGCCTTGGTGGCCGCAATCGCGGCTTTCTGGCTCTCCAGCACCAAGTCATACAGCGCACGCTGCGGGCCGGTGAAGCGGCCATCGGCCGGGAAGGTGCGGGTGATGTCACTGGCATAGCCTTCCAGCTCGCACCCCGCATCAATCAACACCAGATCACCGCTGCGCACCGGCGCTTTGTCGGCGCGGTAGTGCAGCACGCAGGCGTTCGGCCCAGCGGCGACGATGGAGTCATAGGCCACGCCTTCGGCCCCGCCTTGGCGAAATTCATGCAGCAGTTCGGCATCCAGGTGGTATTCGCGGCAGTCTTGCCCCGCACGCAGCATGCGTGCGCTGCGCTGCATGGCGCGGATGTGGGCCCGGGCGCTGATCTGCCCCGCGCGGCGCATGATGGCCAGTTCGTGCGCGTCTTTGATCAGACGCATTTCGTCCAGCAGCGTGCAGACATCACCTTGCTGACTGGGGCACAGCGCCCCGGCACGGGTGCGGGCGCGCACGCTGCCCAGCCAGCCTTCCACGCGGGCAGCCCAGCCTTCGTGCGTGGCAAACGGCCACCAGACGGTGGCCTGGTTTTCCAGCAAGCGGGGCAGGCGCTGGTCGATCTCATCCCACGAAAACGCCTCGCTCATGCCCAACGTGGCCACGGCCGCTTGCGGGCCCAGGCGGTAGCCGTCCCAAATTTCGCGCTCCAGGTCTTTGGGCTGGCAAAACAAGGTGCTGCTGCCGTCGGCCTTGAGTACCAGGCAGGCGTGGGGCTCCGTAAAGCCGGTCAGGTAATAAAAATAGCTGTCGTGGCGAAACAGATAGCTGTTGTCGCGGTTACGGCCACGCTCTGCAGCCGTGGGAATGATGGCGATTCCGCCATCGCCCAATTGGGCAGCCAGACGGGCGCGGCGTTGTGCGTAAACAGAGGTCATAGCAGCTATCGTAGCGCCGCTGTGAGGCACTGCGCCGCACAGGGCCTGCGAGAGCCTGCTGACCAAGGGTCATCAAGCCCTTGCGTGGGCCGCTACGACAGCAGCATGCTCACCCCGGCAATCAGCAGCAGACTGCACACCATCCACTGCAGCATGCGGGTGGACAGCGGCGGGGGAAACTTCACCAGCAGCCACGTCACGCCCGCCACCACCGGCACAGCCACGGCAGCGGTGATGAGCGATGACAGCGACAACTCGCCCGCCGGAATCACAATTCCCAGGCGCAGCACCACATTGGCCAAAAACATCACCATCAGGCACTGGCGCACCAGTACGGGCGACAGCGGCTGGCGGTACAGGTGGTAGACCATGGGCGGCCCCGAGGTAGAAAACAGCCCGCCCAGCAGGCCCGAAAGCAGGCCCGCTACCCAGTTGGCCAGCTTGCCCGAGAGCGTGGCGCGCTGCTGCTTTTGCAGCAGCAACATGATGGCGCAGGCCATGATGGTCACGCCCAGCAACATGCGCAGCACGCGCACCGAATCGCCGCTGAGCCAGTGCAGCAGCGCCAGCCCACCCAGCACGCCCAGCAAGCTGCTAGCCAAAATCGGCTTGAGCAAATCCCAGCGCGGCTCAAACGGGTGGCTGCGCAAATACACCAGGCCGTTGACCAGCGACAGCAAGCCCGCCACATTCGCCGCATCGGCAATCGGCATCAGGTGCAAGGCGCCGGCCAGGCCCACAAAAATCAGCCCAAAGGCAAAGCCCGTCAGGTTCTGGCAGGCCGAGGCCAGCACCACCACCCCGATCAGCCACCCGTAGGTGCTCCATTCCACATCCATGTCTGCATCCATCAACGGCGTTTACCCCCGCCGTTGCTGTGGGGGAATTAAAAAAAAGGAGCAGCTTGCGCAGCTCCTATGCCTGATTTAACTCATTTTCATGCGAAAACCTGCTGCACACGTGCGACAGCCGCTCACTTTTTATATGCAACCGCTTCTGCAGCGTTGAGCTGGGCCAAACGCTCGGGCGTGCCCACATCGGTCCAGCGCCCGGTGTAGAGCGTGGCGCCGCAACGGCCTGCATCCATCGCCCGGCGCAGCAGCGGCGCCAGCGGCGCGGCCACGCCCGTGGGGTTGCCTGCTGTCAATTCACACCACGGCGCGGTCAACAACTCGGCTTTGAGCAAGGCAATGGTGCTGTAGGTCCATCGCGGCAGCGCGTCGCGGCTGATGTCTGCAGGCGGCAAATTCAAAGCCCGCCCCGTGCCGCTGCCCGGCGCGCTTTCGTCCAGGCCAAAGTCGCCTTGCACGTGGTGCGCGGGGTTGGGCACCAGCCACACATGAGCCAGGTCGTTCGACTGCACAAAGGCCTGTGCGGCAGCGGCATCAAACACAAAGTCCGGGGCAAACACATCGCCTGCGGCCAGCCAGAACGCCTCCCCCAACAAGGGCAGGGCACGTGCAATACCGCCTGCGGTTTCCAACGCATGGCCAAAATCTGCTTGCTCGTGCGAGTACTGCAGCTGCATGCCCTGCTGCGGCCACCGCGCATTCAGGTGTGCAGGAATCTGCGCGCCCAACCACGCAGTGTTGACTACCACCTTGCGCACACCATCTCGCTGCAAAGCAGCCATGTGCCAGTCCAGCAAAGGCAGGCCCTGCACGGCCAGCAAGGGCTTGGGGGTGGTGTCAGTCAGCGGGCGCATGCGCTCGCCGCGGCCTGCGGCCAGCAACATGGCGGGAAGGTTTGCAAAAGTCATGGGCTACCAGTTTTTCGTGCGTGTTTTCTTGCGTGCACATGCGTGCAACAGCCCTCACTGTAGGCGATGCAGGGGGCTATGTAATTGCATGGAAACCGGCTCGGGCCCACATCGGTAAAATCTCGCCATCTTTGAATCAATCCCTCCGGAATCACCTTCCCATGGCAAACACCCCAATGATGGCCAACGCAATCCGCGCTCTGGCTATGGACGCAGTGCAACAAGCTAACTCCGGCCACCCCGGTGCCCCCATGGGCATGGCCGACATGGCGGTGGCGCTGTGGAGCCGCCACCTCAAGCACAACCCCGTGAACCCCCACTGGGCCAACCGTGACCGTTTCATTCTGTCCAACGGCCACGGCTCGATGCTGATTTACGCGCTGCTGCACCTGAGCGGGTACGACCTGCCCATGGAAGAGCTCAAGAACTTCCGCCAGCTGCACAGCAAGACCGCCGGCCACCCCGAAGTGGGCATCACCCCCGGCGTGGAAACCACCACCGGCCCGCTGGGCCAGGGCATCACCAATGCCGTGGGTTTTGCACTGGCTGAAAAGCTGCTGGCCGCTGAGTTCAACCAGCCCAAGCACGAGATCGTTGACCACCACACCTTCGTGTTCATGGGTGACGGCTGCCTGATGGAAGGCATCTCGCACGAAGCCGCTTCGCTGGCCGGCGCCTGGAAGCTCAACAAGCTGATCGCCCTGTGGGACGACAACGAAATCTCCATCGACGGCAAGGTCACTCCCTGGTTTGCCGACAACACCCCGGCCCGCTTTGAAGCCTACGGCTGGAATGTGATCCGCGATGTAGACGGCCACAACGTGGACGCCGTGGACGCCGCCATTGCCCAAGCCAAGAAGAGCAAGGACAAGCCCACCCTGATCTGCTGCAAGACGCACATCGGCAAGGGCTCGCCCAACCGCGCCAACACCTCCAAGGCCCACGGCGAGCCACTGGGTGCCGAAGAAATCGCACTGACCCGCGCCGCACTGGGCTGGACGGCTGCACCGTTTGAAATTCCCGCCGACGTGTACGCCGACTGGGATTGCAAGGCCAACGGCAAGAAGCTGGAAGCTGCCTGGAACAAGAAGTTCGCGGCCTACGCCAAGGCCTTCCCCGCACAAGCGGCCGAATTCACGCGCCGCATGGCGGGTGACTTGCCCGCCAACTTCCTGGAAACAGCGATGAACATCGCTTCTGCCGCGCACGACACCGCCGCCACCGTGGCCAGCCGCAAGGCCAGCCAGCTGGCCCTGGAAGGCCTGACTGCAGCCCTGCCTGAACTGCTGGGCGGCTCCGCCGACCTGACCGGCTCCAACCTGACCAACACCAAGTCGACCCCCGCTTTCCGCGTGGACGCCAAGGGCGCAGTGGTCAAGACCGAAGAAGGCCAGATCGGCCGCCACATCAACTACGGTGTGCGTGAGTTTGGTATGGCCGCCATCATGAACGGCGTGGCGCTGCACGGTGGTTACATCCCCTACGGCGGCACATTCATGACGTTCTCCGACTACAGCCGCAACGCCATCCGCATGGCTGCGCTGATGAAGCAGCGCGTGATCCATGTGTTCACGCACGACTCCATCGGGCTGGGCGAAGACGGCCCCACCCACCAGTCGATCGAACACGCCGCTTCGCTGCGTTTGATCCCCGGTCTGGACGTCTGGCGCCCCGCCGACACCACCGAAACTGCCGTGGCATGGACCGTGGCCCTGAGCCAAAAGAACAAGCCCACTGCACTGCTGCTGAGCCGCCAGAACCTGGCCTACGCACCCAAGAGCGAAGATGCGCTGGACCACATCGCCAACGGTGCGTACGTGCTGTCCGAGCCCAAGGATGTGGGCATCAAGGGCAAGGCCCAGGCCGTGATCATTGCCACCGGCTCCGAAGTGCAACTGGCTTTGGCCGCACAAAAGATGCTGGCTGCGCAAAAGATTGGCGTGCGCGTGGTTTCCATGCCCAGCACCACCACGTTTGACAAACAGGACGTGGCGTACAAGACCAGCGTGCTGCCCGCAGGCATCCCCCGCATCGCGGTGGAAATGGGCGTGACCGACTTCTGGTGGAAGTACGGCTGCGCCGCAGTGGTGGGTATCGACACCTACGGCGAGTCGGCCCCTGCCCCTGTGCTGTTCAAGCACTTTGGCTTCACGGCAGAGAACGTGAGCGCCACCGTGATGGAAGCGATCCAGCGCGCCAAGTAATTGATGCAACAGCACCCGCCCCGGCCTTGGCCCCGGCGGGTGTTTTACGTACAGTCGAACCAGTTTTCTTATCTCCCCTATCCATAGCAAGAGGCAACTATGACTATCAAGGTTGGTATCAACGGCTTCGGCCGCATTGGCCGTAACGTGCTGCGTTCCGCCATCCAGAACTTCTCGGACATCGAAATCGTTGGCATCAACGACCTGCTGGAGCCCGACTACCTGGCGTACATGCTCAAGTACGACAGCGTGCACGGTCGCTTTGACGGTGAAGTTTCGGTCGAAGGCAACACCCTGGTGGTCAACGGCAAGAAGATCCGCCTGACCCAAGAAGGTGACCCTGCCAACCTGAAGTGGAACGAAGTGGGCGCGGAAGTGGTGATCGAATCCACCGGCCTGTTCCTGACCGACGAAACCGCCCGCAAGCACATCGCCGCTGGCGCCAAGAAGGTCATCATGTCGGCCCCTTCCAAGGACGCCACCCCCATGTTCGTCTTCGGTGTGAACTGCAAGACCTACGCCGGCCAGGACATCATCTCCAACGCTTCGTGCACCACCAACTGCTTGGCCCCCGTGGCCAAGGTGCTGAACGACAAGTGGGGCATCAAGCGCGGTCTGATGACGACTGTTCACGCAGCCACTGCCACGCAAAAGACCGTGGACGGCCCTTCCAACAAAGACTGGCGCGGTGGCCGCGGCATTCTGGAAAACATCATCCCTTCCAGCACAGGCGCAGCCAAGGCCGTGGGCGTGGTGATTCCTGAGCTGAACAAGAAGCTGACCGGCATGTCCTTCCGCGTGCCTACGTCGGACGTTTCCGTGGTTGACCTGACCGTGGAGCTGAACAGCGAAGCGTCGTACGAAGAAATCTGCGCCGAAATGAAGGCCCAGTCGCAAGGCACTTTGAAGGGCGTGCTGGGTTACACCGAAGACAAGGTGGTGGCCACCGACTTCCGTGGCGAGACCTGCACCTCCGTGTTCGACGCTGAAGCCGGCATCGCCCTGGACAAGACCTTTGTGAAGGTCGTGGCCTGGTACGACAACGAGTGGGGCTATTCCAACAAGTGCCTGGAAATGGTGCGCGTGGTGGCCAAGTAATCCTTGCGGATTACAAGAAAATAGGCTGCTAACGCTTGCTGGACAAGCGCTAGCAGCTATCAAAAAAGCCAAGTCATGAGACTTGGCTTTTTTATTGACATTGCGCGGCACCCGGCATGCCTGCACCAGCAGAGCCCTGTGCCCCAATAAACCCAGCGCCCCCAGCGCGCAAAAAAGCCAGCACAAGGCTGGCGCTGAGCAGACGGGGCAACGGCGGCGCCTAGGACAAGATCACGATGCTGCCTTCGTCCACATAGAACAAAAATTCATCGCGGGCCACCGTCACGGTCACGGGCTGGCCTTCGCTCAGCCATGACAGCACCATGCTGGCAATCGCTACGTCAACCTGCACTTCCAGCCCCACAGGAATGTCGTCCGTGGGGCCATCGCCCACGCGGTGCTGCACACGGCCTTCAATACGTGCCATAAAGCGCTCGGGCAGCGCGGTGCTGATCGCGGGTGTCTGTATTGCAGTCGTCATAAGGTCCTCCTTGTTGTGTGGCAGCGCGGCTCAACGCCGCGCCTTCTGGCTCCAATGTAACCACAGCCCTGCCCAGCGTCTGTCAGCAAGGTTGCCATATGCGGCCCCGCAAGCGTTTCTAAATGTTTTTTATGCAGAGCACCCCGTGCGCCCGCACCAGTTTGGACTCGTTATTCGCACTATTTCAGTGCGAAATTCGTCGAAAAACAACCTAACTATGCTTTTTATTCATTTTGATGCCTATTTATTCATCTAATTCATACTTTTTGCACCCATAAAGCGCAGTCACAACGCATGTATGCACAAACACAGTGCAACCCATGCAAAAAAGATTTCATAATTCATGCATCGCCCTGCTCCACTGGGCCCCGCACATGCAGCGCTTTCGGTGGAACAGGGCGTTGCCACGTATGCCTTGAAACGCCGCCTGCTGGGCGGCGTTTGCACGTGCGTCCCGCCTGTTTTATTGCATCAGAGAGTGATAGCTATGCGCCAAGAGAGCGACTTTTTGGGTCCCAAGGACATTCCCGATAACGCCTACTGGGGCGTGCATTCGGCCCGTGCGGTCGAGAACTTTCCCATCACGGGCCGCACGGTTGCCAATATGCCCGCGCTGGTGCGGGGCTTTGCCTACGTGAAGAAGGCCGCTGCTGCAGCCAATCTGGCCATGGGTGCCATCAACCAGCAGCAAGCAGACGCCATCGCCAAGGCCTGTGACATCTTGATCGCTGGCCAGCACCATGAGCAGTTTGTGGTGGATGTCATCCAGGGCGGCGCAGGCACCTCGACGAACATGAATGCCAACGAGGTGATTGCCAACATCGCCTTGGAAACCCTGGGGCTGCCCAAGGGCCGCTACGACGTGATCCACCCCAACGACCACGTCAACGCTTCGCAATCCACCAACGATGCCTACCCCACAGCGGTCAAGCTGGCCACCTACTTTGGCATCCAGGACCTGCTGGCCGCGCTGGCCGCGCTGCGCGGCGCCTTCCAGGCCAAGGCCGAGGAATTCAAGGACGTCCTCAAGATTGGTCGCACGCAGCTGCAAGACGCCGTGCCGATGACGCTGGGCCAGGAATTCAGCGCCTTTGTCTCGATGATTGCCGATGACGAAAGGCGCCTGCGTGAATCCGCCTACCTGATGTGCGAGATCAACATGGGTGGCACCGCCATTGGCACCGGCATCAACGCCCCTGTGGGCTATGTCGACGTGGTGGTGCCCAAGCTGGCCGAATTCTCGGGCGTGCCCGTGGTCAAGGCTGCCGACTTGATCGCCGCCACCGGCGACACCGGCGCATTTGCCGACATTTCCGGCATTTTGAAGCGCATTGCCGTCAAGCTGTCCAAGATCAGCAATGACCTGCGCCTGCTGTCTTCCGGCCCCCAGGCCGGTGTGGGCGACATCAAGCTGCCCGCGCGCCAGGCCGGCTCGTCCATCATGCCCGGCAAGGTCAACCCCGTGATCCCCGAGGTGATGAACCAAGTGTGCTTTGAAGTGATCGGCAACGACGCCGCCATCACCATGGCCGTGGAAGCCGGGCAGCTGCAACTGAATGCCTTCGAGCCTTTGATGGCCTGGGCACTGCACCAAAGCCTGAGCCACCTGAGCAATGCCTGCAAGACCTTGCAAGTGAACTGTGTGGAAGGCATTGAAGCCAACACCAGCCTGCTGGATGCGCGCATTGCCGAGTCCGTGACCCTGGTGACCGCCCTGAACCCCATGATTGGCTACGAAAAGGCGGCCCAAATCGCCAAAACGGCCATCGCTTCGGGCAAGCCGATTGCCATGGTGGCAGAAGAGCTGGGCATCATGAGCCAAGCCAAGATGAAGTCGCTGCTGGTGGCCGACAAGCTGACCACGCCCGGCGCTTTGACCGCAGCAACCGTGTAAGCCATACCGCTTTCAACGCGCCCTGGAGCGCCCATATAGCGCCTATGAAAAAAGCCATGACCTGAACAGTCATGGCTTTTTTCGTTGAAAGATGTCAGTGCGTCAGTGAATCAGACTGCGGCTGGCAATTAGCCCTCTGTGCCGGTGGCGGCGTCATCCACCCCGCGCACGCTCTCACGGCCATGTTTTTCGCGCACCTTGTCCAGATCGGCTTCCACGGCACGGCGCAGTTTCTCGAGTGCGGCGTTAAAGGCGTCTTTGACCTTTTCTGCCTCGGCGTTCACGGCAATCGGCGGGCGACCGTTGGCACGGGTTTCCAGCACACACTTCTTGCCGGGGCCCCCAGTGGCCTTGAGCGCATCTACGCCGGTGAGGAACACTTCCACACGCACCACGTACTCCTTCAGCCGAGCCAACTTGGTGTTGATCTCTTCTTTGGCCCATGTTTCCAGCGAATCGCCACCCTGGATGGTTGCGTCGGTATGGACTTGTACTTGCATGCTCTCTCCTTGTCGCCAAATGCCGTGCCGTTCGTCGCACAGCGGGTTTTGCTGAGGCCAGCAGAAATCAGGTCTTGGCTACATCCTAGCAGTGCCGGGCGCGCTTGCAACCTGCTGCCTGACACGGACAGTGTGGGGGCAAATCAGCGGCCTGCAAGTCAGCAGACGGCGGAATTTTGATCCGCATCAACCACCGCGCAGCCTGGTACACGCCCGGGGGAACCGGTCTTCCCTCGGTCTTATAGGGTTTTTCTGCACGCCCAAACCGCGCTACACCGCCCGCGCGCCCAGCGGCTGCCGCCGCTCTCCTACATGACAAAACCGCAGCACCCGGTTACAAACAAGGCCATCCCCTTGCTCTGCCCGCTGCCATGTCGCCACCTGCCAAGCGCCGACTCAAAATCGGCTTATCTGCCTGTTTCTCGCACGCCGACCCCAGCCGCCCCCTGTTCACAGGCAAAACCCTGCAATACGTAGAGCAATCGATTGCGCACTGGATCATGTCCAGCGGCGCCATGGTGGTGATGGTGCCCTGCCCCATGGGCGAGACCGCCAAGGGCGACGTCACGCTGGCGCATTACGCCGAGTGGCTGGACGGTGTGGTCATGCATGGGGGCGCCGATGTCTGGCCCGGCAGCTATGGCGAGGAACCGCTGCGCCCCGAGTGGCTGGGCGACCGCGTGCGCGACCTGTACGACCTGGCCGTGGTCGAGGCTTTCAGCCAGGCGGGCAAGCCCATTTTTGGCGTGTGCCGTGGGCTGCAGCTGATCAACGTGGCCTTTGGCGGCACGCTCTACCAAGACATCCTGACCCAGGTGCCCGGCGCGCAGATGCACCGCAACGCCACCACCTACGACCGGCACCAGCACGATATCCACATCGTTAAAGGCTCGCGCCTGGCGCAGCTGTACCCCAACACCTACATGGCGCGGGTCAACAGCATTCACCACCAAGGCATCAAAACCGTGGCCCCGGAGTTTGCGGTGGAAGCGTGGAGCGTGCCCGACCACATTCCCGAGGCCATCTACCGCCACGCCCCCGGCAAAAGCTATATCGCCGCGACCCAATGGCACCCAGAGTTCCACAACCCCGACAGCCCCACCATCGACAGCGGCGTGCTGCTGGGCGACTTTCTCGCGGCCTGCCAGCGCGCCAAATTTCAGCCCGTGCACGGACACAGCCCCTTCCAGATCCGCGACCGTGCCGCGCGTTTGCTGCGCCGCGCCTTGCTGCGCAGACGCTAAAAAGAGAGCTATCGGCGCAGCATTGCAGATGATTTCATATAGATAAGCATCTGAAATCATTGACCTACCAGCGCAAGCAGCTCTCTTTTTTAATTATTCAACCAACAAAAAACCGCCCTAAGGCGGTTGTTGCAGGGGCTGAAACCCACAGCCTTTGCGCAGCGCCGCACCAATCACCCGGCCCAACGCAGGTTGCAACTGCGACAAGGGGCGAAGCCGCAGGCACTGCGGTGCCAAGCCAAGGTACGACCCAGCGAAGCCAGGGCGCACCAAGGGGCGCGTTTGCGGGCTTAGTGGTGGTGGCCGTGGCCGCCGTGCACGTGGCGGTGGGCAATTTCTTCTTCCGAGGCGGCGCGCAGCTCGGTCACCTTGCAGCTAAAGCGCAGCGCTTTGCCTGCCAGGGGGTGGTTGCCGTCCAGCAGCACCACAGGGCCCTTGATCTTTACCACGTTGTAAATCTGGGGCAGACCTTGGTCGTCGGTGCCGCGCAGCTGGCCGCCCACCTTCACGCCAGCAGGAAATTCCCCCTTGGGAATGCTGCGCTGCAGGCTCGGGTCGTGCGGGCCAAATGCGTCGTCCACGCTCAGGTCGATGGTCAGCGTATCGCCCACGGTCTTGCCTTCCAGGGCAGCCTCTACCTTGGCGAAGATGTTGTCGTAGCCACCGTGCAGGTAAGCCACATCGCCCTTGTCCAGCAAGCCACCCGCAATGCCGCCCTTGAGGACTTCGTGAATCTTGTAGTTCAGCGTGACCGCTGTGTCTTTGGTGATGTTCATGGGTTGTGCCACAAAAGAAGTGGCGGCCTCAGGCCGCCACGGTTGGTATGCGCTGCATTGTCCCCCATCCCCCACAAGCTTTGCAGGGCATGGCTTCTTCGATTTGCGCAGCAGCGCAAGCGCTGGCTGTACCCAAGGCACGTCAAGCCGAAGCAAGGACGTATCAGCGGACTGCACATGGGCCTCTAAGTGCTGGGCACTTCGTCTTCGGTGGCGCCGGGGTAGCGTGCAAAGCGACGTGGCGCGCTGCCGTGCACGGGGGCATGGCTGTCCCAAGGCCAGCCGCCAAACTGGGTGCGGCGAAAGTCCGTCATAGCCTGCATGATTTCTTCCTGCGTGTTCATGACAAACGGGCCGTACTGCGCCACGGGCTCACGCAGCGGTGCACCCTGCAACAGCACCAGCTCGGCCACGTCCGTGCCGGTATTGACCAGCGCCAGATCACGGCCCGCTTCCACCTGCAAGGCAGCGTGCTCGCTCAGGCCGGCACCTTCCAGCTGCAGGCTGCTGCCCCCAAACCAGTAGAGCATGCGGCGTGTGTCAGCGCCTTGGGCTGCTGGCAGCGTCCATTCGGCACCGGGCTCCATGCGAATGGTCCAGATGGCCACGTCCGCGCGCGCTTGGCTGGCCCACGACTCGGGCGGTGGCGGCAAAGGCGCGCCAGCACCGGCCAAGGCACCCGCCACCACGGTCACCGTGGTCTGCAGGCCCCCTGCATCGGTATGGTGCAAGCGCGGAATGCGCTCGTTCCACAGCATGGTGAAGTGGGGCTGAACCATCTTGTGGCTGGCTGGCAGGTTCAGCCAGATCTGGAACAGCTCCAGCGGGTTGGACTGATCGGTGTGCAGCAGCGGAAACATCTCGCTGTGCATGATGCCCGCACCGGCCGTGACCCATTGCACATCGCCACCGCCAAAACGGGCGGCTGCGCCGAGGGAGTCGGCGTGGTCGATCAGGCCCTTGCGCACCAGGGTCACGGTCTCAAAACCGCGGTGGGGGTGGCCCGGGAAGCCCGGCACATGGTCGCCGTGGTACATGGAAAAGCCGTCCTTGCCGCTGAAGTCGCTGCCCATGGGCCGGTCTTGCAACTCCACCGCTTGCACACCCATCTCGCCGTCACCGGCGGGGTAGGCATCGTTGTGGTGGGCACAAAACAAAAAGGGATCCATACAGGGCCATTGCGCACCCAATGGCAAAGTCTGAATGATGGGGGATGCTGACATCCGTGTCGCTCCTGCGCTGGTGCTGCCGTGCCCACCCCCTGTGGGCAGACAACGCTGCAGCGTTGCAATCCTTCCAAGATAAGGACTTAGTCACCACTTACCAAGCACCTGAAGCCGCAACAGTGCGTTCCAGGTGCGCAACGATGGAGGTTTTAAGGGGAGTGCGGCGCTGGCGGCATGTTCAGGCCGCGCTGCACCGGGGGGCGATCCAGCCAATCGGCCAGCACGCGCTGCACGTTGCGAAAGCGCGCCAGCTCCAGCAGCTCGTCAGCCTCGTAGTTCACGTGCAGGCAGCGCACCCAGGGCAGCACTGCAATGTCGGCAATGCTGTAGTCGCGGCCCATGATCCATTCACGGCCTGCCAGGCGCTGGTCCAGCACACCCAGCAAGCGTTTGGATTCGTTCACATAGCGCTGCAAGGGGCGCTTGTCTTCAAAATCTTTGCCGCCATAGCGGTGAAAAAACCCCACCTGACCAAACATGGGCCCGGCGCCGCCCATTTGCCACATCAGCCATTGCAGGGTTTCGTAGCGCTGCGCGGCATCCAACGGCAGCAGTTGCCCCGATTTTTCGGCCAGATAGATCAGGATGGCACCCGACTCAAACAGCGCCAGGGGCTGGCCGCCTGGGCCGTGGGGATCCAAAATGGCGGGAATTTTGTTGTTCGGGTTCAGTGCCAGAAACTCGGGCGAGAACTGGTCGTTGGCCTGGATGTCGACCCGGTGCGCTTCATACGGAATGCCCACCTCTTCCAGCATGACCGACACCTTGATGCCATTGGGGGTCGGCAAAGAGTACAGCTGCAGCCAGTCGGGAAACTGCGCGGGCCATTTGCGGCTGATCGGGTGGGCTTGGGATGGTTGCATCGTCATTCACTCCTACCAACACCGCAGCACCAGCGCTGCGGCCTCTCGTTGCATCAAGCTACCGATGTTAATGCGCTTACCCCGGGCGCACCAGCGTCCAAGCCCGCACCTAGGACGGGTTCTTGGTGATTACTTGGCCGCTGCGGCAGGCTGGGCTTCAATCGCCACATCCAGCCCTTGCCCGGTGACCGTAATCGCCCCGGGCCGCAGGCCCAAGTTGTCCATCAGCTCCATCTCTTCGGGTTTGACGGTGTACAGTGCAAAACCTTGCAAGGCTTGTTGGGCCACACGCTGGCCATAGGTTTGCACCATCTCGGCGATGGCGGGGTTGGCGTCTTCCAGCTGCAACGACAGCACTTCCACACGTTGGGCGCGCACGCTGCGGTCTTTGGGCTCGTAGTACAGGCCAAAGCGCACGCGCATTTGGCCGCTGAAGCTCTGGCGCAGCGCGGGGCCCGACAGTTGCACCACCCAATCCGTTTGCAGCTGGTTGCTCACGGGCAGCAACAGCAGTTGGGGTTGCTGCATGTCGAGCTGCAGCAAGCCAGCAATTGGAAACTGCTTGGGAAATTGATTCTTCAGTCCCTGTTCCAGCTGTGCTTGTGTCACGCTGATCTTGGTGGGCACGGCCTGCGAACAAGCACTGATCCACAAGGTACTGGCGGCGGCAGCGGCCAGCAAGAAACGACGGCTGAACATGGCGGTGGCGATGGTGCTGCCAAGGCAGGGCATGAACCCGGACTTGGCAATAAATGCTTAAAAATGTCACAAACGCTGATTCATTCAGCGTGCAGTGCTCTCAATTTAAGCAGTTTAACGCGGGCGCAAAGCACCTGCACGCCGCCCTCCTTGGAGGTCCGGTATTTCAGCCCTGCAAATACCGCGCACGCAAAGCATGCAGGGAGTGCTCATCAAGCTGCATGACCTCACGCAAATAACGCTGCATGCCGCCATGCTCACGCTCCACCATGTCGTAGGCACTGGCAAGAAACGAAGGTTGCACGCGCCACAGCACATCCAGAATGTCTTGGGGCATGGCCTGCGCCGCGCGCGCGGCCATGGCAGCCGGGCGTTGGTAAAACTGGTTGGTCAGCAGGTAGTCGTGTTCGATGTCGGCACGGGCCACACTCAGCGCCTCCAGAATCAGGGCGGCGGCCCAGCCTGTGCGGTCTTTGCCCGCCGTGCAGTGGAACACCGTAGGCACCTCGTCTTCCAGCAGCAGTTGAAACAGCTGTGCAAACTGCACCGCGTTGTCGCGCACAAAGTGACGGTAGGTCTCTTGCATCAGCGCCACGCTGTCTGCTGCGGTCAAGCTGCCCCCGGCGTGGATCAAGGCAAACGCTTTTTGCACCACCGTGGGCTCGACCGTCAGGGCGTGGGTGTGCAAGCCATCCCAGGCATAGGCATCCACACGGCGCTCTTGCGCACCGCGAAAATCGGCGCTGCGGCGCACGCCCAGGCCGTGCAGCGCTTGCACGCCTTCGGGGGTCAGATCGGCCAGATGGTCGGAGCGAAACAGCACACGCCAGCGTACGGAGCGGCCTTGGTGGCCGCGATAGCCGCCCAGATCCCGGAAGTTGGTGGTGCCGGGCAGAGCGATATGGCGCGAGGGGGCGGGGCTGGTCATCGAATGCATCTCCAATCAAACAAGAGCCAGGCATGGGGATGTCCATGCCCTGCCCATGAAAAACGCCGCAGAGGCTCCTTATTGGAGCGCACTGCGGCGCGGCTGTCAGTCACGCAAGCTGCAAGACCGGGGCGCTACCCCTTTAGTCGTTGGGCAGCAGGTGTTTGCCGACGGCGCCGGTCACCTCAAACATGCCAATACGGTCTTTGCCAAACACGGGCAGCAGCTTGGCATCGGCCACGATCACGCGCTTGTCCGCAGGGTCTTGCAGGTTGTGGGCCTTGACGTAGTCCCACACTTTCTTGACCACCTCGGTGCGTGCCACAGCACCTTCGCCAATCACGGCGGCCAGCGCCGCATCGGGGCGGAAGTTGGCGGCAGCAGGCTTGCGGGCGGTGGTTTTCTTGGCCGCTGCCGTCTTTTTGGCAGCAGGTGATTTTTTGGCTGCAGCGCCCGTCTTTGCTACGCCAGCAGCTGCAGTTTTGGTAGCTGCAGCGGTCTTGCGCGCGGGGTATTTGCTGGCTTCGAACTCAAAGTTCACCTTGCCTGCGGCGGCATCCCAGGCCAAGAAGGCCTTGAAGTTGCGGCGCGTGCGGTTGGAGACAAACTTCTCCAGCAAATCGGTTTTGCCCGTGGCCAGCAGCTTGCTCATCTGCTCGCGCTCAATCGGCTGCTGCAAGATGATCTGGCCGCTCTTGAAATCGCACGAAGACAGGGCTTGCGCCGCCGTGGGCACCGACTTGCTGCACACATAGTTGGCACCATGCTCAAACACGGGCGCACCGCACTTGGGGCAGTGACCCAGCGATTGCTGGCCGCCAAAGTCCACAGGGCCGCTGGCCTCGGCTTCTTTTTCGTCGTCGCCAAAGTCGAACTCAAATTTGAAGTTCTGGTTGTCCTCATCGCGCACGATGGTGACTTCAGCCACAAACGGCCAGCCTGCCTTGGAGCGGAACCCTTCCAGCGGGCCCAAGCGGCGGTCGCGCAACAACTGCTCGGCTTCGGCCGTTTCAAAGGTGCGCCCAGCTGGCGATTTGGTGAACGAGAAACCGCAGCCATCGCTGTGGCCATCGGCACCCGTGCAGGCGTAGCGGCGGTAGTTCTCTTTGACGATGCCGCCGCAGTTGGGGCACGGTGCAGTCAGCGTGGCGTAGTCACCCGGAATGGTGTCGCGGTCGTACTCCTTGGCTTTTTTCACCATGCGCTCGGTCATGGCGGCAATCTCTTGCATGAAGGCAGCGCGCGACAGCGCGCCCTTTTCCATCTGCGACAGCTTGTACTCCCACTCGCCGGTCAAATCGGCACGGCACAGCTCGTCCACCTGCAGGCCGCGCAGCAGCGTCATCAGCTGGAAAGCCTTGGCCGTGGGAATCAGCTCGCGGCCTTCGCGCAGCATGTACTTTTCGGTCAGCAGGCCTTCGATGATGGCGGCGCGTGTCGCAGGTGTGCCCAGGCCCTTTTCCTGCATGGCACTGCGCAGCTCTTCGTCGTCGATCTGCTTGCCCGCGCTTTCCATGGCACCCAGCAGCGTGGCTTCGGAGTAGCGCGCGGGTGGCTTGGTCTTCAGGCCCTTGGGCTGGGCATCGCTGGTGCGCGGCTGCTCACCGGGCTGCACCGCCACCAGGGGCTGGCCCTTGTCGCCTTCCTTGGCATCCTCCACCTCGTTGGCCGCTTCCTTGCCGTAGATGGCCAACCAGCCGGGTTTGACCAGCACCTTGCCCTCGGTCTTGAAGCTGTGCTGCTCGACCTTGCTGATGCGCGTGGTGACCTGGTATTCAGCGCTGGGGAAGAACACCGCCATGAAGCGGCGCACGACCAGGTCGTAGAGCTTCTGTTCGGCCTCGCTCAGACCTGAAGGGGCCTGGGTGGTCGGGATGATGGCAAAGTGATCCGAGACCTTGCTGTTGTCGAAGATGCGCTTGGTGGGCCGCACATAACCCGCGCCGATGGCCTGCTGGGCAAACGGCTCCAGGTGGCGCATGCCGCTGTGGGCCAGCATCTCGAAGGTCTGCTGGGCCACGGGCACATAGTCCTCGGGCAGGGCGCGCGAATCGGTACGCGGGTAGGTCAGGGCCTTGTGGCGCTCGTACAGGCTTTGCGCCAGCGCCAGCGTGGTCTTGGCAGAGAAGCCGAACTTGCCGTTGGCCTCGCGCTGCAGGCTGGTCAAATCAAACAGCAAGGGCGAGGCCTGGGTCGTGGGTTTGCTCTCTTCCGTGACGGTGGCGGGCTTGCCTTTGACCGCGGCGGCAATCGCTTGCGCTTCGGCAGCGCTCCACACGCGATCGGCCTTGGCTTCCGCGTCTTCGGTTTTCTTCCACTGGGGGTTGAACCACTTACCCAGGTACTGGCCAGCCTGCGCGTCGAAGGTGCCGTGCACTTCCCAGTAGTCACGGCTGATGAACTTGCGGATCTTGTCCTCGCGGTCGACCACCAGCGACAGCGTCGGTGTCTGCACGCGGCCCACGGTGGTCAAAAAGAACCCCCCGTCGCGCGAGTTGAACGCCGTCATGGCGCGCGTGCCGTTGATGCCCACCAGCCAGTCGGCCTCGGAGCGGCTGCGCGCCGCATCGGCCAGACCCTGCATCTGCTGCTCGCTGCGCAGCTTCTCAAAGCCGTCGCGGATGGCCTGCGGGGTCATCGATTGCAGCCACAGGCGCTGGATGGGCTTGCCCAGCCCGCCCTTGGCGCCGCCGGCGTACTGCTCGATCAGGCGGAAGATCAGCTCCCCTTCGCGGCCCGCGTCACAGGCGTTGATGAGTTGCGTCACATCCTTGCGCTTGGCCTGCTTGACCACCGCGTTCAGGCGGCTCTTGGTCTTGTCCACGGGCTTGAGGTCGAAGCGCGGGGGGATCACCGGCAGGTTGGCAAAACTCCATTTGCCGCGTTTGACGTCGAACTCCTCGGGCGCCTGGATTTCCACCAGATGGCCCACGGCACTGGTGACCACGAACTGCTCGTTCTCGAAATGGTCCTCGTGCTTGTCAAACTTGCCGTAGACGGGCGTGAGGGCCCGCACGATGTCCTGTGCCACCGACGGTTTTTCCGCTATCACCAAGGTCTTTGTCATTCAGTACTCTCGTCATTTGTAGCGGCCGCCCGCACCGTTGCCAGCCACCGCTTCTACAATTCGTCTTCACGCACGCGTGCGTGCGCACATGTACATGTACGCATGTGTGCGCACGTGCATGTGTGCATATTTAAGTTATCAGAGATTTCAATGCCCAGCACGTCAGGCCCATCTTCCCCAAGAAAGCGCATCCAAACGCGCCGCTCCGGTGTACACGGCAAGGGGGTGTTTGCGGTGCAGGACATCGCCGCAGGCGAAACCATCATTGAGTACACCGGCGAAGTCATCAATTGGGAGCAAGCCCAAGCACGCCACCCGCATGATCCCAGTCAACCCAACCACACCTTCTATTTTCATGTGGACAACGATGTGGTGATTGACGCGACGTATGGCGGCAACTCTGCGCGCTGGATCAACCACAGCTGCGCGCCCAACTGCTACACGGACGAGCGCGAGGGCCGCATCTTCATTGTGGCGCTGCGCAACATCCGCGCCGGGGAAGAGCTGAACTACGACTACGGCCTGATGGTGGAAGAACGCTACACCAAGGCCCTCAAGGCCGAGTACGCCTGCTTCTGTGGCGCCAAGACGTGTCGCGGCACCATGCTGGCCCCCAAACGCGGCTGGCGCCCTCCCATGCCCGAAGATTTTGCACAAGACGAAAGCTGGCTGTGACCCCTTCGCCCACACACTGGAACGCCGAAGACCTGTGGCTGGACATTGCCCCCAAGCTGCCGGGCTTTACGGTCGAGGTGCTGCCCGAAATTGATTCCACCAACACCGAACTCATGCGCCGCGCCCGCGCCGGGCGGGCCGAGCCGATTGTGCTGGTGGCCGAATCGCAAACGGCAGGCCGGGGTCGCCAAGGCAAGACGTGGCAGAACCAGCCCGGTGACTGCCTGATGTATTCGCTGGGCATGGTGCTGAACCCGGTCGATTGGTCCGGCCTGTCGCTGGTGGTGGGGCTGAGCATTGCGGAATCGCTGCAGCGTGCTCCCGGCACCCACACCCCACGCATTGGCGTGAAATGGCCCAATGACCTGTGGCTGCACGATGGGCGCAAACTGGGCGGCACGCTGATTGAAACCGCCAACTTGCCTGCCCACACCCATGCCCCCTGCTTTGGCGCAGGCCAGGGCACACCGCGCTTTGTCATCATCGGCACCGGCATCAACGTACGCCCTCCTCACACGCCTGCACAGGCGCTGCATACGCCTGCGGCCTGCCTGGAGGATGTGGATGCGCGCTGGACCGCGCCACAGGCGCTTGCGCAGCTATTGCCACGGCTGGTGGACGATGTGCTGCTGTTTGCGCAGCAAGGTTTTGCACCTTTCCAAGACCGCTTTGCGGCGCGCGACGTGCTGCGAGGCCAGCGCGTGCACCTGAGCGATGGCAGCAGCGGCGAAGCCGCCGGTGTGCTGCCCGATGGCACGCTGCAATTGCGCACCGATGCAGGGCTGCGCAGCGTCATCAGCGGCGATGTCAGCGTGCGTCCCATCCATATGGCACTGCCACCGGCTGCCGTTTAATCCCGAGGAACTGCTGTCATGTTGCGTTTTGCATTGCTCGTGCTGCTGGTTGCCAATGCAGGCTATTTGGCGTGGACCCAAGGGTGGATGGCGACCTTGGGCTGGACGCCCGAGGAGCAGTCTGAGCCTTACCGGCTCAAGCAGCAGGTGCGCCCGGATGTGCTGAGCATTGCCCAGCCCGAAGCAGCACCCACCCCTGCCCCGAACGAACCTGTGGAAGAAATCTTGCCGGAAGAAACCATCTGCCTGCAAAGCGAAAGCATGGACGAAGCACAGTCCAAAAAGTTGCAGCGCGCCTTGCAAAGCAGCAACTTACCCTCTGGCAGCTGGGCGATGGTGCCCAGCAGCATTGCGGGCCGCTGGATGGTGTATTTGGGCAAATTCCCGAACGAAATGTCCATGGAAAAGCGCCGTGCCGAACTGCGCAACCGCAAGATTGGCTATGACCGTGCGGGTGGCAATTTGGAGCCCGGGCTGTCGCTGGGCCGTTTTTCGTCTGAAGAAGCCGCCACCCGGGAGCTGAGCCATATGCTCAATCAAGGCGTGCGCGGGGCCCGTGTGGTGCAAGAGCGTGCCCCCCAAACCCTGTATGTGCTGCGACTGCCCCAGGCCACCGTGGCACAACGCAATGTGCTGCAAACCCTGCAAAGCGCTTTGGAAGGCAAAGCCCTGCGCGCTTGCCCCGCTGCGCCGTAGCCCACCACACACCGGCCAAGGCCTGCCGTCTTGTGCGTGCAGGCCTTTTTTTACGTGCTGCGCATTGGGCGATACCTGGGCTGCGTTGGCCGCTGCGTTGCCTGCGCCCGGCACCAAACCTGTATCACCTGCGCAGTCTTGTCTATGTCACGCTGCTGCGGCAGGCAACAAAAAACCCGCAGGCTTGCGCACTGCGGGTGGGATTGGGCATGCACGCGAGGGTCAGTTGACGCTGATGTTCGCTGCCGCTGCCACGCTCTTCATCTTGGTCACTTCGCTGGCAATTTGCTTGGTGAAGTCGGCGCTGGATGTGCCCGAAACGTACATGCCTTGTGCGTCCATGCGCTTTTTCACCGCAGGGTCCTTCAGCGCATCCGCCACCGCCTTTTGCACACGAGCCACGGTGTCGGCAGGCGTATTCTTGGGCGCCACCAGACCAAACCACGAAGGATCGTTCAGCTCTGCGTGGCCTGCTTCCTTGTAGGTGGGCACATCGGGCAACACGGCCAGACGCTCGTTCCACGACACTGCAATCGCACGCAGCTTGCCGCTTTGGATGTGGGGCAGCGAAGAAGCCACCTGGTCAAAGTACACCGGCACCTGGCCACCCAGCACATCGTTGATGGCGGGGCCTGCACCACGGTAGGGGATGTGCAGCATGTCCACGCCCGTCGCCTTGATGAACTGCGCGCCCCACATGTGGCCGATGGTGCCGTTGCCAGGGGTGGCATAGCTGATCTTGCCGGGGTTGGCCTTCAGGTAAGCCACCAGCTCGGCAAAATTCTTGGCAGGAATCAGCTTGGGGTTGATCACGATGACGCCCGGGGCCTTCACGATCTCGGTCACGCCGACGAAATCTTCGGTCGCGTTGTAGGGCAGCTTGGTGTAGACGGCGGGGTTCACGCCGTGGGTCGACAGGGTGGCGATGCCGAAGGTCAGACCGTCGGTGGCACGAGCCACTTCGGCCATGCCGATGGAGCCACCAGCACCCGCCTTGTTTTCAATCACTACAGGCTGGCCCAGCAGCTTGGTCAGCACGTCTTGCATGTTGCGCGGCACCATGTCGGTCGAGCCACCTGCGGGGAACGGCACGATGATGCGCAACGGACGTGTGTCTTGGGCCATCGCCATGCCAGATACAGAAACGGTAGCAGCCACGGCGACTGCAGAGAGAAAGTGACGACGTTGCATCGCGGGGCTCCCATGCTGAAAAAACAGCTTATCTATAAGACCAGCGCATAGATTAGGGTAAATACTGCTGGCAACCAAACAAATAGTCCTATTGTTATTATTCCCCTAAGGAATACGAACCGTGTCTACCAGCTTACTTCCCTTGCGCCGTTTAACGCCCCCTGTGCATTTGCTGCGGGCGTTCTCCACCGTCGCGCGCTTTGGTGGCGTCTCGCGCGCGGCGGAAGCGCTGCACCTGACGCAAAGTGCTGTGAGCAAGCAGATCCAGGAGCTGGAGAAGTGGGTGGGCGTGGATTTGTTTGAGCGCAGCCGCAAGCGGCTGACCCTCACACCGGCGGGCGAGCGCTACGAGAAAGCCGTGCGCACACTTCTGTCGCAACTGGAATCAGCCACGCTGGAGTTAATCACCAGCACCGACGGCGGCGGCGCCTTGCACCTGTCCAGCTTGCCCACCTTTGGCGCCAGTTGGTTGATTCCGCGCTTGCCGCAGTTTCAGCAGCAGCACCCCCAGGTCACGCTGCACTTTGAACCGTACAGCTACGACCCTGAAAGCCCCAACCTGGATTGCTCCATCCAATTTGGCGAAGGCCACTGGCCAGGCACCCGGGCGCACTATCTGGATGGCCAAGACGTCGCCCTGATTGCCCCGCCCGCCAGTTTGGGGGGGCCCGCCATTCACACCCCTGCCGACGTGGCCCAGTACACACGGCTGCGCCACCTGACCATTCCGCACGCTTGGATGACTTGGGCGCAGGCGTGGGAGGTGCAAAACATTGACCCCTTGGCGGGCCTGCAGTTTGACCAGTTTCAAACCATCATCCAGGCCGTGATGGCGGGCATGGGCGTGGCCTTGGTGCCGCGCTGCCTGGTGGAAGGGCAAATTGCCAAGGGCTTGGTCCGTGAACCCCTGCCCAACCACGGGCTGGTGAGCAATCTGGGCTACTGGCTGTGCTACCCCGAATCGCGGGCCAATATTGCGCCGCTGGTGGCCTTTCGCAACTGGCTGCTGCAGCAGGCGCGCCCGTACAAAGAACCCACCTCCAACAACTTGGCAACACAACAAAAGCGTAGCAGGCAGCGCTCTATCAGCAACGAATAGCGCATCTATTTATACTGAAATCCTTATTTAATCGGCGCTAGCTGCTTGCAATAAGATTGCAGAGCGCATGGCACGAAAGCGCACCGTAAACAGCGCGCCGGGTGGATGGCGCTGCGGTTGGGCATCTTCCAGCACCACCTCGGCGCCGTGCTGGCGCGCAATTTCCTGCACGATGGGCAGCCCCAGCCCGGAGCCGTCTGCCTCCGAGCCCAGTGCGCGGTAAAACGGCTGAAACACCAGGTCGCGCTCGTCCTGGGGCACGCCCGGGCCGGTGTCCTCCACCTGCAGCAACACCACGCGCGCCAGCAAATCGGGCAGCACGCGCACCGTCACCACGGCGGGTTTTTCTGCGCTGGACGGGCTGTAGTTGATGGCGTTGGAGATCAAATTGCGCACCATTTCCTTGAGCAGCGTGGCATTGCCTTGCAGCCACACACCAGCCGCTCTCGGCTCCGCCCCCTCATAGCCCATATCCACATGCTTATCCAGGGCCAGCGGCAGCAGGTCCTGCATCACCTCAATCACCAGCGCCGCCAAATCACAGGGTGTGCGCTGCAGCCCGGTGCCCGCCCCTTCGGCGCGCGCCAGCGACAGCAGCTGGTTGACGGTGTGCGTCGCCCGCATGCTGGAGCGCCCAATTTGCTCCAGAGAGCGCTTGAGCTCCCCCGTGCTGGTGCCTTCGCGCTGCGCCAGATCGGCCTGCATGCGCAGCCCCGCCAGCGGAGTTTTGAGCTGGTGCGCCGCATCGGCCAGAAAACGCTTTTGCGTGGCCAGCGACTCATTGAGGCGGCGCAGCAAGTCATTCACCGCATCCACCAGTGGCACCACTTCCATCGGCACCCCCCGGTGGTTCAGGGGCGACAAATCTTCGGGCTTGCGCGCGCGAATGCGCTCTTCCAGGCGGCTGAGCGGCTTGATGCCGCGCGCCAGTGCCAGCCACACCAGCAGCACCGCCAGTGGCAAGATGACGAACTGCGGCAGCATCACCCCCTTGATGATTTCCGCCGCCAGCACGCTGCGCTTTTCCCGCGTCTCGGCCACCTGCACCAGCGCCAGGGCGTTGTCCGTGCTCAACGGCAGGCGCACCCACATGGCAGCCACGCGAATGTCAATCCCGCGCAACTCATCATCGCGCAGCACCACCTCGCCAGCCGGCATGTTGTAGCGCGGGTGCGCAGCGGGAAAGTCGCGGTCGCCCGCCAGGAATTCGCCCTGGGGGTCCAGCACTTGGTAGAACACCATGTCGGATTCGTCGGCGCGCAAAATCTCCGAGGCAGGCTGCGGCAGGTTGAACTGGATGCGCCCATCCGGCTCCACGATGATGAGCTGGGCCAGCGCATGCACGTTGTACTCCAGCGCGCGGTCAAAGGGCTTATTGGCCAGCGACTGCGCCACCAGCCAGGTCAGCGCCAAGCTCACGGGCCACAGCAGCAGCAAGGGCGTGAGCATCCAGTCCAGAATTTCTCCGAACAAGGAACGCTGTTCACGCTGGAATATCTTCACAGTGCCTGCCCGTCTTTCAAGGCTTTTTGGCCTCTAGCGCTTACAGCACCAGCGCAGAAAGCTATGTTTTCAGAACCGCCCGCCCCTAGCAACTCGTAGGTTTGCGCCCCAAACGCAGCGCAACGCCGCAGGCAGCCCCAGCGGTACGACAAGGCAAAGCTACGGTGCATCAGGGATGGGAGAAACGGCGCTCAGGACGGTATTTTTTCGAGGCAATACCCCAGCCCCCGCACCGTGGCGATGCGAATCGGGCCGCGTTCGATTTTTTTGCGCAGGCGGTGGATATACACCTCAATCGCATTGTTGCTCACCTCTTCGCCCCACTCGCACAGGCGCTCCACCAACTGGTCTTTGCTCACCAGGCGACCAGCGCGCTGCAGCAGCACCTCCAGCAGGCCCAGTTCGCGCGCGCTCAACTCCACCATTTTGCCGTCAATGGTGGCCACCCGCCCGGCCTGGTCATACACCAAGGGGCCGTGTTTGATGGAGCTGCTTGTGCCCCCCATGCCACGGCGCGTCAGCGCGCGCACGCGCGCTTCCAGCTCTTGCAGGCTGAAAGGCTTGGCCATGTAGTCGTCTGCCCCAAAGTCCAGCCCTTGCACGCGCTCGTCCACGCTGTCTGCCGCCGTCAAAATCAGCACCGGCAAGCTGTCTCCCCGGCCCCGCATGCGTTTGAGCACTTCCAGCCCGTGCATGCGCGGCAGGCCCAAATCCAAAATCAGCAAATCAAACTGGTTGTTGGTGACCAGGGCGGTGTCGGCCTCAATGCCGTTGGCCACGTGGTCCACCACGGCTCCGGCACCGCGCAGACTGCGCAGCAAACCATCGGCCAGTACTTGATCATCTTCTGCAATGAGGATGCGCATTGCTTGTCTCCTTGCTGCACCGCGCTCTGGGGTCGCTGGCTGCAGCGTGCCTGCCACTTCACACCGGATGCCCGTTCAGAGGCACCACCTGTCACCCAATTCTAGAAGTCGGCACGCACGCGCCCTACAGGTGTTTACGCGGGTGCTGCGCTGCAACACAGAACGCAGCGACTGCCCGGCAAGAGGGCTGCTGGCCAAGCGCTGAAGCACCGATCCCCCCACCCGGCACATCGAAGAGGTGCGTCGGAGGCAAGGTGCGAAACCGCAGGCTGGCTCAGCGTACGAGCAGGCGCAGCAACGACGTATCCCGGGCGGGATTGGCGGGTCTAAGCCACGCCACCCACCTCGCTGCCGTAAGCCTCCAGACCAATGCGCACCACCGTGGCCACGTCTTGGCCCACCGCCTCCACAAACTCGGCCTCGGCCTGCTGCACCGCACGCTGAAAGGCCGCATGCCACTCACGTCCGGCGTCGGTATAGCGCACGCGCTTGGCACGGCGGTCATGGGGATCGGCCTCGCGCAGCACCAGCCCCCAGGCCTCGCACTGGTCCACCACATCCAGCATGGCCTGCTTGCTCATGCCCGCGCGCTCGGCCAGATCGGTAATGCGGTCGCCCTGCAGCGACAGGTGGCGCGTGATGTGAATGTGCGCCGCGCCCACCTTGTCGCGCACCGCCAGATTGGACAGCGCCAGCGGCGTTTCATCGTCTTGCGCCATCAGGCTGCGCACCCGCGCATCGAACTTGCGCAGCGCATGGCCCAGCAAGCGCCCGAAATGCGTTTGCCGCCACGCTTCATCGGCCTGCAAAGAAGGAGATTTCACAGACATAGTCAGTTTTACGAATAGTCATGCAACTTGACTATATATATTTTTAAAAGCCCCTACACTACTGTTCAAGCATCCAGCCTGTGAACAACCACAGGGGGTGCACTTGTGAAGTCCGCCCTCTCTTTCTTCAAGGAAACGCCATGAACGCCGTCGCACGCAACACCCCTGACGCCAACAGCGAAAAATCCAAAGCACTGGCCGCCGCGCTGGCCCAAATTGAAAAGCAATTTGGCAAAGGCACCATCATGAAGCTGGGCGAAGGCGAAGCGATTGAAGACATCCAGGTGGTGTCCACTGGCTCGCTGGGGCTGGACATTGCCTTGGGCGTGGGTGGCTTGCCCCGTGGCCGGGTGATTGAAATCTACGGCCCCGAATCTTCGGGCAAGACCACGTTGACGCTGCAAGTGATTGCCGAAATGCAAAAACTGGCCGGCACGTGCGCCTTCATCGACGCCGAGCACGCGCTGGACACCGGCTACGCCCAAAAGCTGGGCGTGAACCTGAACGACCTGTTGATCAGCCAGCCGGACACCGGCGAACAAGCGCTCGAAATTTGCGACAGCCTGGTGCGCTCGGGCGCGGTCGATCTGATCGTCATCGACTCGGTGGCGGCTTTGGTGCCCAAGGCCGAAATTGAAGGCGACATGGGCGACAGCCTGCCCGGTTTGCAAGCTCGCTTGATGAGCCAAGCCCTGCGCAAGTTGACGGCCACCATCAAAAAGACCAATTGCACGGTCATTTTCATCAACCAGATCCGTATGAAGATTGGCGTGATGTTCGGCTCGCCCGAAACCACCACCGGCGGTAACGCGCTGAAGTTCTACGCCTCGGTGCGTCTGGACATCCGCCGCACCGGCACCATCAAAAAGGGCGACAACGCGATTGGTAACGAAACCAAGGTCAAGGTCGTCAAGAACAAGGTATCGCCTCCCTTCAAGACCGCCGAGTTCGACATTCTGTTTGGTGAAGGCATCAGCCGCGAAGGTGAAATTTTGGACATGGCGGTCGAAGCCAAGCTGCTGGAGAAATCTGGCGCCTGGTACGCCTACAACGGCGAAAAGATTGGCCAAGGCCGTGACAACGCCCGCGAGTTCCTCAAAGAAAACCGTGCGCTGGCCATCGAAATTGAAAACAAGGTGCGCGAAAGCCTGGGTATCAGCTTGGTAGCCACGGGTGAAGGCGATGCACCCAACAAACCAGCCAAGGGCAAAAAGGCCGACAAGACAGCCGCCAGTGCTGCCGACGAAGACGGCGTGATCGGTTAATCAAGTTCAGCATCAAAAAGGCTGCTGGCGCTTACCTATCAAGCGTCAGCAGCTATTTTTTTAATACCATGGGTTTTCACAAGCTATCACTGACGGGCCGTGCCCTCAAACTGCTCTCACAGCGCGAACACTCGCGACTGGAGCTGGAGCGCAAGCTGGCACCGCACGTGGAAGAAGGGGAAGACCTCGGTGCCGTGCTGGACGCGCTGGAAGCCAAAAACTTCATCAACCCCGAGCGCGTAGCGCAATCGGTGCTGTACCGGCGCAGCAGCAAACTGGGCACCAGCCGCGTGCTGCAAGAGCTGCGTAGCAAAGGGTTGGATGACGACACCGTGCGCGCTGCGGCCGAGCAACTCAAAGACACCGAGCACGCGCGCGCCTGGGAGGTCTGGCTGCGCAAGTTTGGCGAGGTGCCCACCACGCCGCAGGAACGCATGAAGCAGATGCGCTTTCTGGCCAGCCGTGGCTTTGGCGGCGAGGTGGTCAACAAGGTGGTGCGCGGCCAAGCGCCGCAAGCCGACTAAACGCCGCAGCCTCCCAAGCACCGCGGCACACTCAGCCAACCAGCAAACCCAGGCTGCCGCAGACCACCATCACCAGCAAACCACCGATCACCCAAGCGCCATAGCGCCAGCCCCCGCTGGCCAAGGCCAGCACACCTTTGCTAACGCAACTGGCCGCCAGCACGGCCCCAATGCCCCAGCGCGCCACCTCCACTTGCATGCTGCCGTTGGCAAACAATTGCGCCACCCCTGCGGCAGCGGCCTGCACTTCGGCCAGCGCCACCATCACCGCCGCCGCCAGTGCGCCGGCATGCCCAAACCTGTGTCCCAACCACGCTGCCAGCAACGACACGCCGGCAATCAAGCCGGCAATCAGCAAAGCATGCGTCAGTTTGAAAGCTCCGGATTTTTCGGGCGCCTGCACATGGGAGGCATCGGCATGGACATGGGTATGCGCCTTGGCCAGCAGCACCGCCGTCACCGCCAGCAAGCCCAGCACCGCCCCCGCAAAGCCCCATTGCACGGCTTGCAACAAGGCAGGCGACACCGTGGCAACCACGGCCACAAACAGCAGCAGTGAGGCCAAATTGGCCAGCAGCGCCGCTGCCGCACAGGGCAGGGTCAGGCGCTGGTCCGCTTGGGCTTGCTGGCCCAAGCTGGTGACTGCCGCTGTCGAAGACGCAAAACCCGCACAAAACCCGGCAATGGCCAGTCCCCAGCGCGCCCCCAGAATGCGCTGCGCAAAGTGGCCCACCATGCCCACCGCCATCACCAGCACCACAATGCGCCAGACCATCATGGGGCTCACGGCGCCCCAGGGGTCGATGGCTTCGCTGGGGAGCAAAGGCATCACCACCAGTGCGGCGGCCCCCAGCAGCAGGGCATCTTGAATTTCTTTTTCACTGATCCATTCGCGGCTGATTTTTTGCAGCGGCGCCTTGGCCTGCAACAAAATCGCCACCACCACGCCCAAGGTGGCGGCCAGCGCGGGCTCTTTGGCCGCCAGGCCACCCAGCACCATCACCATGAGCACGGCCACCTCTCCGGTCATGCCAGGGTCGTCCTTGGCACTGAGCAGGTAGGTGGCCAGCGTCAGCGCCGCCATCGCCACCAGTGCGGCAATGAACACCGGTACGCCCAGCTGCCAGCTGATACAGCCCAGCAACGCCACCAGCGCGTGCGTGCGCGTCCCCGCAGGCAACAGATGCGGCGGCTGGGTGCGCTCGCGCACCACACCAATCATCAGGCCAATGCCCAAGGCGGTCAGCAAGGCTGTGCTGGTGTGGCTCCAGTCCAAATCCATCACGTTTTTCAGATCCATGCAGACAGCCCCCCGTGCGACCAAGTAGCGCAGATTATGAGCGGCTACGCGTAGCGGCCCAGCAGACCAAAGAACCCGCCGTGACCAAGACCACGCCCTGCCAAAACGGCAGGCCCGGCTGCACCGCCAGCCACACGCTGGCCCACAGCGAAGACAGCACGGGCGTGAAATACGAGCCCGCGGCCATCACCGCCAGATTGCCGCGCTGAATGCCGTGCTCCCAGCAGCCGTAGCCCAGCGCAGTCAGCGCGCCAATGGCCAGCACCTGCGCTGCGGTGCCCCAACTCCAGCGCATGGGCACGGTATCCAGCGCCAGCCACTGCACCCACAGCAGTGCCGCCGTGAGCAGCAAAAACAAACCCACACCGTTGAACCCGCCGCCGTGCATGCGCGCCAGCACCGAATACGTGGGCCACATCAACGCCGCGCCAAAGGCCAGGGCGTAGGCCAGCGGGTTGGCCGCCATGTGCGCGGCAAAGCTGTACCACCACGGCCCAGCAGGCCCCGCCGCCGCATTGCCATCAGCACCCACCACCAGCACCAGCCCCCACAGACACAGCGCCACGCCGGGCCACAGCCACCAGCGTGCCTGCTGCTGGCGGCACAGCACGGCCAGCACAATCGTCAGGCAGGGCCACAGGTAGTTGATCATGCCCAGCTCCATGGACTGGGGGCGGTCATGCGCCAGCCCGATCGCGACCGACAGACAGATCTCATAGCACGCAAACAGCAGCCCGCACACCACCAGATACACGCGCGAGATGCCGCGCAGCTGCGCAGGCGTGGGCAGTCCTTGGACCAGCAGCACCAACACCGCGCTGACACTGTAGAGCACCGCCGCACCGCCCAGGGCACCCAGCGCCTCAGCCACCGAGCGCATCAGGCCGACGGTGGCACTCCAGCACAGCACGGCCACCAACCCCACCAAGGTGGCGCGCTGTACGGCAGCCGGTGTGACTGAAATGGGCGCCACCGAAGCGGCGGCAGCAGAAGCAGGGACGGAATCAGACATGCATTCAACCAAAGTAGTAAAAAAAGTAGCTGCCCGCGCTGGATAAACAACGGCTTCAATGCGTTATCCACTCAGAAACCAAGCCACACAATCGCAGGCAGCTATATTTTTCTAAAGCGCACATTCGTAAAAAAAGCGGCCCGCAGGCCGCTTTGCACACAGGGCAGACGCGCAGTTTACAAACCCAGCATCAGTTGCAAATTCTGTACCGCGGCGCCGCTGGCGCCCTTGCCCAGATTGTCCAGACGCGCAATCAGCACGGCCTGGCGGTATTGCTCATTGGCAAACACGCGCAGCTCCAGCTGGTTGGTGCCCGCCAGGGTGTCGGCGGCCAGCTTGTTGTCGGCCGTGGGCGGCAGCACCTTGACCCAGTTGGCCGGGGTGTTGGTCTGGGCGTAGTGGCTGGCCAGGGCGTCGTGCAGATCGGCGGCCTTGGGCGCGCCGGGCAACAAGTCCAAGTGCAGGGGCAGTTGCACCAGCATGCCCTGGGCGTAATTGCCCACGGCGGGGATGAACACGGGGCGGCGGGTCAGACCGGTGTAGCGCAAGATTTCGGGGATGTGCTTGTGTGACAGGCCCAGCGCGTAGGCTTCGTAGGGCGCGGCGCCGCCCGCCTCGTAGGCCTCGATCATGCTGCGGCCACCACCGCTGTAGCCCGACACGGAAGGCAGGCTCAGGCCGCAGTCTGCCGGGATCAGGCCCGCATCCACCAGCGGGCGCAGCAGCGCGATCGCGCCCGTGGCGTAGCAGCCGGGGTTGGACACGCGGGTGGCCGTCTTCACAGCGTCCAGCTGGCCGGCGCACAGCTCGGGGAAGCCATAGACCCAGCCCGGCGCCACGCGGTGCGCGGTCGAGGCGTCAATGATCTTGATGGCGCGGCCGGTCTCGGCGGTGATGCTGTCCACCATGGCGGCCGTTTCCTGGGCCGCATCGTCGTGCAGACACAGAATCACCAAGTCCACGTCGGCGATCAGCGCGCGCTTGGCGGCCGGGTCTTTGCGCAGCTCGGGCGCAATGCTGACCAGCTCCACGCCAGCCATCCCCTGCAAGCGGTCACGAATCTGCAGACCCGTGGTGCCGGCTTCGCCATCAATAAAGACTTTGGACATTACTCAATGCTCCCGCGCCCCTTGGCGCATATCTGTATCTGTGCCGCGTGCTGCGGCGCCATCAAAAAAACGGATTGTCGCTGCTGCACCGGCACTGCAGGCAAAAAAAATTCTTTGCGCAGGAAATATACGGGTTAACCCTGATTTTTCACTGTTGACGAGCCCTGCTTTCTACGTGATGACTTACGTATAAACATACGTAGATCCCACCAAACAAAGCACTTTTTGGTTGCATTGCAGCATGGTACATTCTTCGATTGCCATGTCATACGAGCCCGGCTCCGCATGTTTAGGCAGCAGGAAAACGGGCATTTCTCCCTCCGTTTCAGAGAGACAAGACTCATGAAGATTCATGAATACCAAGGCAAGGAAATCTTGCGTCAATTCGGCGTGCCCGTCCCCCGTGGCATTCCGGCATTCACCGTCCAAGAAGCTGTAGAGGCAGCACAAAAGCTTGGCGGCCCCGTGTGGGTGGTGAAGGCGCAGATCCATGCTGGTGGCCGCGGCAAGGGCGGCGGCGTGAAGGTGGCCAAGTCCATCGACGACGTCAAAGCACTGGCCGAACAAATTCTGGGCATGCAGTTGGTCACACACCAGACTGGCCCCGAAGGCCAAAAAGTGCGCCGCCTGTACATCGAAGACGGCGCCGACATCAAGAACGAACTGTATGTGTCCCTGGTGACCGACCGCGCCACCCAGAAGGTGGCCCTGATCGCTTCGAGCGAAGGCGGCATGGACATCGAGGAAGTGGCCCATTCCACCCCCGATAAGATCATCACCGAGATGATCGACCCGCTGACCGGCATCACCGAAGCGCAATCGCGCAAGGTAGCCGCTGCCATCGGTCTGGAAGGCAAGTCCATCGACCAAGCCGTAGACATCTTCGCCAAGATCTACAAGTGCTACATGGACACCGACGCATCGCTGGTGGAAATCAACCCCCTGAACTGTGACTCCAAGGGCGACCTGATGGCGCTGGACGCCAAGTTCAACTTTGACCCGAACGCCCTGTTCCGTCACCCAGAAATCGTGGCCTTCCGCGATCTGGACGAAGAAGACGCTGCAGAAGTGGAAGCCTCCAAGTTCGACCTGGCCTACATCTCGCTGGACGGCAATATCGGCTGCCTGGTGAACGGTGCTGGCTTGGCCATGGCCACCATGGACACCATCAAGTTGTTCGGCGGCGAGCCTGCCAACTTCTTGGACGTGGGCGGCGGCGCCACCGCTGAGAAGGTCACTGAAGCCTTCAAGATCATGCTCAAAAACCCTGAAGTCAAGGGCATCTTGGTCAACATCTTCGGCGGCATCATGAAGTGCGACACCATCGCCAACGGCGTGGTTACCGCTTGCAAGGCCGTGAACCTGAGCGTGCCGCTGGTCGTGCGCATGAAGGGCACCAACGAAGAGCTGGGCAAACAAATCCTCAAGGATTCTGGTCTGCCCATCATCGCTGCCGACACCATGGCCGAAGCAGCGGAAAAAATCGTTGCCGCCGTTAAGTAATACGCCCCGGAGATAAAAACATGTCGATCTTTATCAACAAAGACACCAAGGTCATCACCCAGGGCATTACCGGCAAGACCGGTCAGTTCCACACTGAAAAGTGCCAGGAATATGCGAACGGCAAGAACTGCTTCGTGGCCGGCGTGAACCCCAAGAAGGCGGGCGAGCGCATTTTTGACATCCCAATTTTTGGTTCCGTCAAAGACGCTGCCAAAGAAACCGGCGCCACCGTTTCCGTGATCTACGTGCCACCAGCAGGCGCTGCAGCTGCTATCTGGGAAGCCGTAGAAGCCGACCTGGATCTGGCGATTTGCATCACCGAAGGCATCCCAGTGCGCGACATGCTGGAAGTGCGCAACAAGATGAAGGCCAAGGAAGCCGCTGGCGGCAAGAAGACCTTGCTGCTGGGCCCCAACTGCCCCGGCTTGATTACGCCTGACGAAATCAAGATCGGCATCATGCCTGGTCACATCCACAAGAAGGGCCGCATCGGCGTGGTCTCGCGCTCCGGCACCCTGACCTATGAAGCCGTGGCCCAGCTGACCGAACTGGGCATTGGCCAGTCCTCCGCTGTCGGTATTGGTGGTGACCCCATCAACGGCCTGAAGCACATCGACGTGATGCGCGCTTTCAACGACGATCCAGACACCGACGCCGTGATCATGATCGGTGAAATCGGCGGCCCCGACGAAGCCGAAGCCGCCATGTGGTGCAAGGCCAATATGACCAAGCCTATCGTGGGCTTTATCGCTGGTGTGACAGCGCCTCCCGGCAAGCGCATGGGCCACGCCGGCGCGCTGATCTCCGGCGGTGCCGACACGGCCGACGCCAAGCTGGCCATCATGGAAGAGTGCGGTTTCACCATCACCCGCAACCCCTCCGAAATGGGCCGCCTGCTGCAAGGTTTGCTGAAGAAGTAAGCCCGCAGCACACGCTGACCTGACTACCAAGAGGCCGCACCGATCCGCTCGGGGCGGCCTTTTTCTTTGGGGCTTGCGTCTGCGCGCTTTACGTCGTTACGCAAAACTACGCACGCTCTGGCCAATCGCCAGGCGTAAACTGCCCACTCCCCAAAAAAGGATGCGCCAGCCTGTGCGAACCGGCTGGCGTTTTCCATTCATAACAGTGGAGTAAATATGGAGTTTTTGAACAGTGCCGATTTCTGGATCGGCTTGGTGAAGATCGTCTGGATCAACATCATTCTTTCTGGCGACAACGCCGTCGTCATCGCCCTCGCAGCGCGCTCGCTGCCCCCCGCGCAGCAAAAGCAAGCCATCATGTTTGGCTCGGGCGCTGCGGTGGTGCTGCGCATTGTTTTGACGATTGTGGCCGCCAAGCTGCTGGAGCTGTCGTTCCTGCAAGTCGTGGGCGGCTGCCTGCTGCTGTGGATTGGCTACCAGCTGCTGACCGGTGAAGAAGACGGCGAAGGTGAATCCAAGGGCCATGGCTCCATGTTCGCCGCCATTCGCACCATCTTGATTGCCGACCTCGTCATGAGCCTGGACAACGTGATTGCCGTCGCCGCGACCGCCCAAGGCAATATGGTGCTGCTGATCCTGGGGCTGGCCATCAGCATTCCCCTGGTGATCTTTGGCTCCACCTTGATGATCAAGCTCATGGAGCGCTTCCCGGTCATCATCACCCTGGGCGCGGCGCTGATCGGCTGGGTAGGCGGTGAAACCATCGTCAACGACAACCTGCTGCACGGCTACACCATGGCCCACCCTTGGCTGCATTACGCTGCCGCCGCTGCGGGTGCCACGCTGGTGGTGGCCGTTGGTAAGTGGATGCAAGGCCGCCAGGCAGCAGCCAACGCATAAACACGTCTCTGGCGAGAGCACGCCAAACCACCCCAAGGGCGCCAGAGGCGCCTTTTTGTTCCACAAAAACAAGAGCGCTTTGCGCAGCATGTAAAAGCATTTAAACCATCTTTTGCCTTGAATCAGCCAAAGGACAAGCACCGAAAGCTACACTTTAGATAGCAATACAGATACGTCTTGTACAGATGACAAAAACGTCACCTCCAGCCGACCTCATCACGTCAAAAGTGACATTCCTCGTCGAATTGCAAGCAAATTTTGCAGATTTTGACGCTTGCGCTGTAGGACAGAGCTGGCACACCGATTGCTCTGTAGAAGGCGTACTTTCTTTTTCTTCACTCCAAGGAGCTTTTTTATGAAGCGTACGATGCAAAAGGGTTTCACCCTGATCGAACTGATGATCGTGGTGGCGATTATTGGTATTTTGGCTGCGGTGGCTTTGCCTGCTTATCAAGACTATACAAAGCGTGCTAAGTTGTCCGAAGTGATTTTGGCAGCAACTGCTTGCCGTACATCAATCTCCGAAGCTTCCCAGACTGGCTTTGCGTCTGCTCTGTCGACTACTGATCAATTTGGTTGCGGCGAAGGAGGCAGTGCCGCCTCTCCTATTAGCCAATACGTCTCCCAAATTTCCACTAGTACAGCAGGCGTCATCACTGTAACTGCGCGCGGAATTTCCTCCGATGTCAATACAGGTACTATTGTGATGACTCCCTATATAAATGCAGATGCATCAACTGCCGCAACTACTGCATCCTTTGTTGCTGCAACTGCAGCGCCAATCCGTGCTTGGAAATGTGCTGCCGGCACAGGTGGTTCTGTGACTATTCCTGCAAAACTTCTTCCAGCCAGCTGCCGCGGCTAATTTAATTTAGCTTTAACCAAAGGCTTCTCTGGCTTACGCCGAGAGGCCTTTTCCATTATGCTATTTAAAATCAGTTTAATAATAATTTTACTTGCGTGGTGTGTGCCGAATCTAGCGCATCCTTGGGGTGGTTTCTGGATGGAAACAACTGCTGTATTTGGCTTGCTAATTTGCATAATACCCCTACTTCCCAAAAACATAAAAATAAACAGAGCGTCAGTTATATTTTTAATTTCAATGATATTTCTAATAACTTTTGATCTCACAAAAAGATCAAATATTTATTATGGGGATTACATTTTAGGAGCTGGTTATTTTTTAATTTTTTTCCTAAGCGTCCTAGTTGGAATTAACATCAACGAAAGAGTTGATTTGTTTTTTTTTATTGTAATTGCATTTGCAGTCATATCCTCATTGCTAGCACTGACACAATGGCTGGCTCCCGAAATAAAAAACCTTTATATCCGAGAAGTTCCTTATGGCGGCAGGGTCTTTGCTAATACAGGACAACCTAACCATTTAGCTACAATGCTAGCACTAGGGGTCGCATCCACGCTAGCAGTCACGCACAAAATTTCTAAAAACTTTCAAATTTTTTTAATATTTATTCTTGCTTTTGCAACTTCCTTAACACAATCAAGAACTGGAATTCTGCAATTTTTTGCAATTTCTTTTTTTACCTATATTCTGAGTGAAGGGGGAATTAAAAAAAAAATTACACTGTTATTCCCATCTATTTTTATATTAATATCTACATATTTAGTAAGAGAAATTTCATTCAGAACTGAACTACCTATCCCCAGAGATATTCTGGAAACAGGAGTTCAATCCATCAGAACCACGCATTGGCTATCTCTCCTTGAAGCGTTTCTCAAAGAACCTCTGCTAGGATATGGGTGGCTACACACAGCTGAAGCCCATTTAATAGGTAGCAACAACGCAGGAAAAGAGTTAATTTTAAGCTATGCACACAATATTATTTTTGATTTTTTCTTATGGTTTGGCATCATCGGAGGTGTTACTTTTATTTTAACATTCATACTTTTTTTTGTTGACTTTAACTCAACAAAAGAAATTAAAAACCCTCAGATAATTGGATTTACTGGATTCTCAATATTTTTCATTCATTGCTTATTAGAATACCCCTTCTCTTATCTTCATATATTAATTCCTGCATCTATATTTTTAGGAATTTCTTTACAAAATTGCGAAAGCAATTTTTTATTAAAATTTAAATATAAAGCATTCTTATTTTTCATTACTTCATTTGTTTTTTTAATTACTTTAATAGATTACTCAAAATCCATAAAATCAATTGAGGCGATGCGTTTTGAATACTTGGGAATAATTAATAAAAAATCAGAAATCAAAGAAAACAAAATAATCATCTTGGATCAATTGGAGGGTTGGATGAAGAACTCGTACAAATTACCATCAAAAGAAATTGGAGAAAAAGAATTAATCGCTTACGAGAAAGCAGCCTTACGATATGGAACAAATAGACTTATTTTACATGCTGCCCTAGCAAACAACTATCACGGGAAAATCAAAGAGAGTAAATATTTTATTAATAACCTTTGCAAAATAAATACTAGCAGGGAGTGCGAAAAATACAAAATTTTGTATGAGAGCTTGAAAAACAAATAATCCGCAGGCTGGTAATTGGCATTATTAATTTATATCCGACTTTCCACCCAACTTCTCCAGCACCCGCACGCCGTCCATGACCATGCTTTTATCCACCGCCTTGCACATGTCATAAATGGTCAAAAGGCTGATCTGGACTGCGGTGAGTGCTTCCATTTCCACACCGGTCTTGCCATGCAGCTCCACAGTAGCTTCACAGCGCACGGCGTTCTCGGCGGGGAGCACTTCAAAATCCACCGCCACACGCGTCAAGGCCAAGGGGTGGCACAGCGGGATGAGATTGCTGGTTTGCTTGGCGGCCATGATGCCGGCGATACGTGCCACGCTCAGCACATCGCCTTTCTTAGCGGTGCCTTTTTGAATGATTTCCAGCGTGGCTGGCTGCATCACGATACGGCCTTCGGCCACGGCCACGCGGTGTGTCGGCGCTTTGCCGCCCACATCCACCATATGGGCTTGGCCGTGGGCGTCAAAGTGGGTCAGGCCGTCATTGGGGAGGTAGTTTTCGCTCATGGTCTTCGACATATTCAGGGCTTGAGGGGCTGCCAGGTCCTGGCCGATGCGGTGACATGCATGTAAAGCTGGGAACACTGGCGCAATGCAGGCATCATAAGAGGCTCCTCTTGCCTCAGACGGCCTTGTGCCTTTTGCTTGCCCATGACTTCTGCACTGTTGCGCCTTGCTGCCCCTGTTCTTCGCTCCAGCGTACTGGTGCTGGCCTTGGGTGTTCCTATGTGGCACACAGCGCCTGCGCAAGCGCAAATTGCGCTGCCCAGCATGGGGGATGGGGCCGATCTGACTACCAGCGAAGAGCGGCGCTTGGGTGACCGCATCATTCGCTCGCTCTACCGCGACCCAGACTACATTGACGACCCACAGCTGCACGCCTATGTGATGGGCATCTGGCAACCCCTGGTGCAGGCCTCCAAGGCGCGCGGTGATTTGTCTGCAGAGCTGCAAGAGCGCTTTGCCTGGCAGGTGCTGCTGGGGCGCGATAAAAGCATCAACGCGTTTGCGCTGCCCGGCGGCTATCTGGGCGTACATCTGGGACTGATTGGTGCGGTGTCCAGCAGTGATGAGCTGGCCACCGTCATGGCCCACGAGTTGACCCACGTCACGCAGCGCCACATTGCGCGCATGTTTGGTGAAGAGAAAAAGAACATGCCGCTCTTGATTGCGGGCATGGTGCTGGGCGCCTTGGCAGCCAGCAAGAGCCCGGACGCGGCGAACGCAATGATCGTCGGGGGGCAAGCAGCGGCCATTCAAAACCAGTTGGGCTTTTCGCGCAGCATGGAGCGCGAGGCCGACCGCATTGGCTACAGCCTGCTGGCGCCAGCAGGGTTCGCGCCTCAAGGGGCCGTGAGCATGTTTGAAAAGCTGCAACACGCCAGCCGCCTGAATGACAACGGCAGCTGGCCCTACCTGCGCAGCCACCCGCTGACCACCGAGCGTATGGCCGACATGCAAACCCGCGTGCCGCACGGCCACACACAGCCCCCGGTGCCCACCATGGAGCACGCCATGATGGCGGGGCGCGCTCGTGTGCTGAGCCGCCCCGGGATTGACACGCTGCGCCAGTGGACGCAACTGCCCCAAGCGCCGGGGTTTGCCCGGCTCAATGCCAATGACCAAGCGGCCCAGCTGTATGTGGCCACGTTGAGCCAGATGGAGCTGAAAAACCTGGCCGATGCGCGCAAGGTATGGAACCAGCTGTCTGCCCACGTACAGGCGCAGGGCGATGCAGCCGCCAAGCAGCAAGTGCGCTGGCTGGGTGCGGAGCTAGAGCTGGCCGCCCAGCAGCCGCAAGCCGCGCTGCAGGTGCTCGGTATTGCCGATTTGCGTGGCCCGCAGCCACGGCCCACGCTGGTGCTGGGTAGCCAAGCGTTGATTGCCACAGGCCAAGCCAGCAAAGTCTCTGACCGCCTGCAGTCGTGGGTGGTGGACCAACCCAACGACGCCACGGCATGGCGCTTGCTGGCACAGGCGTGGCAGGCACAGAACCAGAGCTTGCGCGCCGTGCGCGCAGAAGCAGAGGCCCATGTGGCGCATTACGACTATGCCGCTGCCATCGATCGCTTTAAAGCCGCACAAGACTTGGCGCGCCGTGGCCAAGGCGACCACATTGAAGCCTCGATTGTGGATACGCGCCTGCGCGCGGTAGAGGCGTTGTTACGGGAACAGGCGCGCGAGAAGTGACTCGATCGCCATGCCCAGCAGCGAATAAAGGATTGCGCCCCACACTGCGGCCCAAAAGCCGCTCACATGCAAGCCGCCCAGCAGCCCTGAGGCGGCCCAAAGCATCAATCCATTGATCACAAACAGGAACAGGCCCACGGTGACCACGGTGACCGGCAAGGTCAACACCACCAAGAGGGGGCGCACCAGGGTGTTGAGCAAGCTGATGACCACCACCGCCAGCAAGGCAGAGCCATAGCTTTGCACCTGGACACCACTGAACACGGCGGCGACCAGCAGCAAGGCACCCGCACTCAGCAACCATTTCAGTAAGAGTTTCATGGCAGCCAGCATAGCAGGCGGCTGGGGCCTCAACGCCGCTGGATCACACTGCCGCCAGTACCGCCCACGCACCCGGCATAGGTTCATGCAACAAAAAAAGGGAGCTTAAAGCTCCCTTTTATCTAGCAATCAGCGCTCTACCCGTAAGGCTTAGGCGGCTAAAGTTTCACCAATCAGCACCGTCCACAGCGCGCCAATACCGGCCAGGGTACCGGCCAGCTTGTGCAGCGGCGATGGCACTGCAGGCGCCGCTGTGTCTGGGGTCTGCAGTTTGGGGCGACGCATATCCACTACTTGCGATTGCGCACCGTACTGCGCTTGCAAGGTCTGCAGCAGCTCAGGCAGCGGGCCACGCGCAAGCACAGTGGTGACTTGCGCGCCGTGCGCTTGCAGCACAGGCACGCAGTCTTGAAACAAGCGATCGGCCCATTTGTTGCGCCAATTCTCACGCGAGCGATTGCTCACAAACCGACTGACGCGATGGGTGATGCGCGGGGCGCAGCCGACCAACACCCAGTGTGCTTGGCTGGCATGGGGCGCCTGCACGGCGGTTTGCAGCAGCAATTGGGCGTAATCGGCGTCGTCCACGTACACGATGATGGTTTCCACGGCGTCTTTCCTAGATAGTCGAACAGATGGAGCGCAATGCCCACCCCTCAATACCCTGCTGGGACTGGCAGCAAGAACGGTTGGTTCCTGCGCCTATCGCGCAGCAGGGCCAAGCACTGGCACCCAAGGCGCCAATGCCTGCTTAGTGGGCAGTTTCCGTCTTTTTCTGCTTGGCAGCCGCCAGCTTGCCAATCGCCAGCACCAGCAGCGCACCGCCGACGTGGGCCACCCAGTAGATAGGCATCGACGCATTGAAGATGGCCATCTTGGTTTCGGCGTCATACGCCAGCAGCTTGGGCGCCCAAGTCCACTGGTCGGGGTTGACGAACAGGGGGTCGGTGATCAGCATGCCGCCAGCAATCCAGCCCAGCAGCATGCCGCCGGCCACAATGATCAGCGGGAAGCGCTCCATCAGCTTGATCACCAGCTGTGAGCCCCAGACGATGATCGGGATGGAGATCAACAAGCCCAAAATGATCAGCAGCAACTGGTGCTCGCCCGAGCTTTGGGCTGCGCCAGCGATGGCAATCACGTTGTCCACCGACATCACCAAGTCCGCCACGATGATGGTCTTGATGGCCGCAAACAGCTTGTCGCTGCCCTGGATGTTGTCGTGGCTCTCTTCTTCCGGCGCGATCAGCTTCATACCAATCCACACCAGCAGCAGCGCGCCCACGATCTTCAGGAACGGCAATTGCAGCAGCACCATGGCGAACGCGATCAAGATCACGCGCAGCACGATAGCACCGGCGGTGCCGTAGATAATGCCCTTGCGGCGCTGCTCAGGCGGCAGCTTGCGGCAGGCCAGCGCGATCACGACCGCGTTATCGCCACCCAGCAAGATGTCGATGATGATGATTTGCCCCAGTGCAATCCAGAACGGGGCATGGGTCAGGAAATCCAAATCCATATAAAAACCTCAGTAGAAGAGAACACACGCGCAACTGCGCGCTATGCAGCGGTTATTGACCAATGGGCACCGGGGGGAAGTCGTTCAGTGATGCAGGGCAAGCCTGCATACTTTGGGAGCTTCTTTGGGTGACCACCTGTAATCAGTCGCCCAAAGGTCTTGCCCGCAAGATTCATGTTGAACCTCACCTGACAAGCCGGAAACCATGGTTTCGTACTGACGACTTGCCAATCCGCCGGGGTATGGCCGAATCGCGCACCCAGACGGGGAGCTACTCCCCTTTGAAGGATGCGATTTAAACACAAGTCAAAGTCCCGTGGGTACAAATGTGCATGTGGATTTTGCGGATGCCGCCAGCGGCCGACCTGTGCCTGGCGTACGCTGTCGCCGTCATGCCAAGCATTCACATCACGGATTTGGAGGCCGCCATCAACTACTGGCGGGAGCGCAGCCCTGCGGGCGCAGGCGGGGCGTTGGCGCCGGCCACGGCCCACCTGGCCGAGGTGTATGCCCGCATGATTGTGGAGCAGCGCACCCACATCGCCGCGCACGCCGTGCCCGATGCCGCGCTGCAAGCCTGGCTGCGCTGGTACGACACCACGCCCGATACGCCGTGTATTGCGATCTGTTCGACCAGCCAAGGTGACAGCCACTGCAAAGGCTGTGGCCGCACTTTTGCCGAAGTGCAGCAATGGCTGAGCCTGAGCCCGTATGCCAAACGTGCCGTCTGGCGGCGCATTCGCGAAGAAGGCCAGGCCCTGCGTTTTACGCGCTATGCCGAGCGGGCGGCCGAAAAAGATTTCTTAAAAACATAGCAGCTTGCGCTCTTTTTACCAACGTTTCAGCTGTAAAACATACCAAAACTATTGCAGGACAAGCGCAAGCTGCTTCTGTTTTTTACAGACTTACCAGCCCAGTCCAATGTGCAGCGGCAAATACACCAGCATGCCGACCACAATGGTGCCCAAAATGCCGCGCTTGCAAAAGTAATACAGCGTGGCACAGAGTGCGGCGGGCAGGCGCGCATCGGCCAGCGAGGTAATAAGGGCACCGTGGCTCATCAGCACCTCCGGGGCGATCACTGCGGCCAGCGCAGCCAGCGGCGCGTACTTGAGGCCCCGCTTGAACCATTCAGGCATGGGGACTTCGCGCTCGGGAATCATGAAAAACGAGCGGGTAAGCAGCGTCACGATCGCCAGCCCCACGCTGGCCACCCACGGCCAGATACCGGCGAGGTCTGCATTCATGAGGTCTCCTTCTCGTGGGTACGCTCTGGCAAGGGCAGTACCGGGTGCTTTTCACCCTTGCTCGGGTCGGGCGGGCGAATGGCAGGCTGGGGCCGCAAGCGCGCGGCACGTTGCTCGGCCGCTTCCATCAGCAGGCCCACCGTCACCGCAGCCGCAATCGCCACCAAAATATTCATCTTCAGCGGCAGCGCAAACGTGGCAATGGCCGCGCCGCTGGCCACCGCACAAGCCACCCAGGTGGCCTTGTCTTTGAGCATGGCATACAGCACACCCAGCAAGGCCAGCACACCCGCAAAGCCCAGCCCCCATTCCAGCGGAATCACGTTGGCCAGCAAAATGCCGGCAATCGATGCCACTTGCCAAAACACCCAATTGGCCAGGGCCGCGCCCCAGAAATAGGGCAGTTGCTCTGGCTTTTTCTCCGCGGTGGGAAAGCGCTGCATGAACGCGACAAAGATGATGTCGCCACTGAAGTAGCCCAGCGTCATGCGGTGCGCCAGGCGCAAGTGGCCAAAGTAGGTGCGCCACATGCTGCTCAAAATCACAAAGCGCAGGTTCACGCAGGCGGCGGTGAACCACACCACCCACAGCGGCGCGCCCACCATCAGCAGCGGCAAGATGGCCAGTTGTGCGCTGCCGGCATACACCGTGAGCGACATGAAAATGGCCAGCGGCACCGACATGCCCGCCTTGACCATGGCCACACCGGTAACCAGCCCCCAGGCGCCCACGCCCAGCATGGGGGCCAGCAAGGCCCGGATACCTTCTTTGAAGGCAGGTTCTTGCGCAATGCCCAAGGCACGGCGCTGCAAAGCGCGAGCGTTCATGCCTCAGCCCTGCGCAGGGGTTGTCAGCACCGCACCTGCCGGCAACTCAAACCCGCGCAAGAAGTCCCCTGCCGCCAGGCGTTTGCCGCCTGCACGCTGCAGCTGGGTCAAGCGCAGCGCCCCCTCGCCACACGCCACCAGCACGCCCTCGGCATCTGCGGCCAGCACCGTGCCGAGCTGGGCGGTGCCGGTGTACGCCTGGGGCACTGCCGTCCACAGCTTGATGACTTCGTCGCCCAGTTGCGTGGCGCCGCCGGGGAAGGGGTTGAACGCGCGCAGGCGGCGATCCAGCTGCTCGGCGCTCAGCGACCAATCCATCCAGCTCTCGGCTTTTTCAATTTTGTGCGCATAGGTGACGCCTTGCGCAGGCTGGGGCGTGCGCGGCAAGCCTGTGCCCGCGCTCATCTCCAGCGCTTGCACAATCATGCGGCCGCCCAAATCGGCCAGCTTGTCGTGCAGGCTGGCCGTGGTGTCGGCAGCGGTAATGGGCAGGCGCTCCAACAGGCAAATATCGCCGGTGTCCAGGCCCGCATCCATCTGCATGATGGTGACGCCGGTTTCGGCATCACCGGCCTCAATCGCACGGTGAATCGGTGCCGCACCACGCCAGCGTGGCAAGAGCGAGGCATGGATGTTCAGGCAGCCCTTGGGGGGCACATCCAGCACCCACTGCGGCAGGATCAAACCATACGCCGCCACCACCATCACGTCGGCACGCGCATCCTGCAGCGCCTGGCGTGCCGCCGCAGCATCTTCGGGGTATTTGCCATCCAGGCGCAGGCTCAAAGGCTGCTCCACACGAATGCCGTGCTCCAGGGCACATTGCTTGACCGGGGAGGCCTGCAGTTTCATGCCACGGCCCGCAGGGCGGTCTGGCTGAGTCAGCACCAGCGGCACTTCAAAACCTGCTTGCAGCAGACGTTCCAAGGCTACACGCGCAAAGTCGGGCGTGCCCGCAAAAATAACTCTCATGGTTTCCATCCGAGGGAAAGACTGCCATTGGCTGGGCAGTGACAGCTTCGGCCTACGCAGCGCAGTGCGCTGCAGCCAGATGCGCTATCGTCGCATCAACGGCCCCGATCGTCGTCCTGCCGAGGCTCGTCGGTAAACATGATGCGCTGCACCACCCCTTGCGGGTCGATAAAAACGTGGGCTTGCCGATCGATGCCATTTTGCTGGATGCGGTAGGTCCAGATATCGCCTTTGAAGTTGCCCACGCCCTCCACCAGCGCAGGCTTGCCAAAGTAACGATGCACGCTTTCACGGTTGTCCTGCTCCGGGCGCAGGCGCTGGAAATGCGCTTCATCCAGCACTTGTTCGACGGATTGCAAGCGCTGCTGCGCATCGAACACCATGTGATAAACCTGCTGGCCCGCTGGCTGGCGGCTGTACACCCAGCGCTCACCACCCCCTTCGAGCGGCACTTTGACCTGCGGCTGCCCCATGCCTGCAACAATCGCCGCTGCGGGGGTGCCGGGCTTTTGCCACTGCGGCACCATGCAAGCTGTCAAAGCCAGCGTCGCCGCAGCCACGGCGGCCCAGCGCCCCCACACTGCAAGCACTGGGCGGCGCAACATCAGCGTGCGGCCTCTTTTTGCATCTTGATCATCTTGGTCTTGATGCGGTTGCGCTTGAGGGGCGAGAGGTATTCCACAAACACTTTGCCCAGCAGGTGATCCATCTCGTGCTGAATGCAAATCGCCAGCAAGCCTTCTGCCTCAATTTCACGGCTGTTGCCGTTTTCATCCAGGGCCCTGACCTTGACGGACGTCGAGCGCTCCACACCGTCATAGATGCCTGGCACCGACAAGCAGCCCTCTTCACCCACCTGCTTTTCCTCGCTGGCCCAGAGGATTTCTGGGTTGATCAACACCAGCTTTTGATCGCGGTCTTGCGACACATCAATGACGATCAGGCGTTCATGGAAGTCCACTTGCGTGGCAGCCAGTCCGATGCCCTGGGCGTCGTACATGGTCTCGAACATATCCTCAATCTGCTGGCGAATGCGGTCATCCACCTGTTCCACAGGCTTGGCCACCTTGTGCAGGCGAGGGTCGGGAAAGCAAAGAATAGGAAGTAAGGCCATGGCAAATTTTTGGAAATATGTCGCTATTTTCGCCACTTTCACCCATTGGCGCAGCCTAAGTTAGCGATACGCATTGCCCAATCAAGGCCTTGGAATCAGAATCCACAGAGTTTTATCGACACAAGACAGCGCACCGAGCCTGTATCAGAGAGGGAAAAACATGAAGGGAAACGCCACCACTTGTGCCTGGGCTATAGGCGCTTTGCTGTGCGGATTTGTCAGCACCGCACACGCCCAAAACTATCCCATCACCGCTGGGCAGCGGGCGACAGCCCAGCAAGTCGCGCAACAAGGGGTGCCGCTGTCTGCGCTGAGCGCAGCCGCGCCTGACAGCTACACGGTGCAGCGCGGTGATACCTTGTGGCGCATTTCGGGGCTGTTCCTGCGCCAACCCTGGCGCTGGCCGGAGTTGTGGGGCATGAATCTTCAAGCGATTGCCAATCCGCACCTGATTTACCCCGGCCAAGTGCTGTACCTGGAAAAGAGCGGTGGCTTTGCGCGACTGCGCACGGCCCGCCACGGCGGTACGCCCACGGTCAAACTATCCCCACAGGTGCGCAGCGAAAGCCTGTCTGACCAGGCTTTGCCGACCTTGCAAATGCACATCATTGAGGCTTTCCTGAGCGAACCTTTGGTGGTGGATAACGACACACTGGCCAACGCTCCGCGCATTATTGCGGGCGATGATGACCGCATGCTGCGCGCACCCGGTGACCGTGCCTATGTGCGTGCACCCGCTGCGGCACCGCTGCTGCGCCAGGCAGACGCATCGCGTGACTACCGCGTGTTCCGCCAGGCGGTGGCACTGCACGACCCCATCACCCGCGAAGTGCTGGGCTACGAAGCCCAATACCTGGGCCAAGCAGCGCTGGAGCGCGGTGAGACGCCGGTGGCACCTAGCGCCGACAACCCCAATCCCACCTATTTACCCGCCACCATCACAATCACCAAGGCCAAAGAGGAGCTGCAACCCGGCGACCGACTGGTGCCAGAGCCCCCGCGGCAATATGTCAACTTTGTGCCCCATGCGCCGCAAACGGACGTCACGGCCTATGTGGTGTCGATATACGGCAGCACCGCCGTTCGCTACGGCACCCAGCACCAAATCGTGTCTATCAACCGAGGCAGCAAAGATGGCATGGCACCCGGCATGGTGTTGTCTTTGATGACCCAAGGCCAGACGATCAAGGATAAAACAGACCCACAGCGCCCCACCGTGAAGTTGCCGGACGAAGAGAACGGGCTGGCCATGGTGTTCCGCAGCTTTGATCGCGTTTCCTATGTGCTGATCATGGACATTCAGCGGGGCGTCCAGGTCGGCGATCGGTTGAGCAACCCGCGCTAAGCCACCATGCGTGCGGCTATTGCGCCTTGGGAACGCGCAGAACTGCAGGCATGGTTGCGCCTGTCCCTCACGCCCAGCATAGGGAATGCGGCTGCACGACGCCTGCTGGCGCACTTTGGTTCGGCTCCCGCGATCTTTGAAGCCTGCGCCACCGAACTACAGGCCTGTGTCAGCGTGGCCCAAGCCGCACAACTGCGCCATCCCCCCGAAGGCTTTGAACAGGCCTTCGAGACCACGTGGCAGTGGCTGCACGCCGGCACACAAGAGGTTGCCCATGCACTGATCACACTGGGTGATCCACGCTATCCCGAGGGCTTGCTGCATACCGCAGATCCACCCCTCATGCTGTATGTGCTGGGGGCGACACGCTGGCTGAACCAAGCCGGTGCGTTGCTCGGCTGGCAACGCAGTCTGGCCATCGTGGGCTCGCGCAATCCCACACCGCAAGGCGCGGACAACGCCTTTGAATTCGCCCGGCACCTCGCCTGCCAAGGCTGGAGCGTGGTATCTGGCATGGCGCTGGGCATTGATGCTGCGGCCCATGAAGGTGCTTTGGCGGCAGCCAGTTCGGTATTGCCCACCGTTGCGGTCATCGGCACGGGTGTGGATCGCGTCTACCCGCGCGCGCACAAGCAGCTGGCGCACCGACTGGCCCAGCAAGGCTTGGTGATCAGTGAATTCCCCCTGGGCACCCCGCCGATTGCCAGCAATTTCCCCAAACGCAACCGCATCATTTCAGGCCTCACGCGTGGCACGCTGGTGGTCGAGGCGGCATTGGCCTCAGGATCGCTGATTACGGCGCGCACCGCTTCAGAGCAAGGGCGCGAAGTCTTTGCCATTCCTGGCTCCATCCACAGCCCCCAGGCGCGCGGCTGCCATGCGCTCATTCGGCAAGGCGCCAAGCTGGTGGAGTCTGCCCAAGACATCTTGGAAGAGTTCAGTGACTACACGCCGGATGCACAGAGTGCGGGCGGTGAATCGGCAGCCGGGCTAGCAGAACACCCGCTGCTGCAAGCCATGGGCTATGACCCGGTGCACGTAGAAATTTTGAGCGACCGCACTGGCTGGAGTGCTGCCGAGGTGCAAGCCCAACTGCTGGAATTGGAGCTGGAAGGCCATGTAGGGCGTCTGCCCGGAGGGCTGTACCAGCGCACCGGGCAAGCCTGATATTTTCAGGCAACCATGAAAAAGGCACCACAAGGTGCCTTTTTTTGATAGCAGCGAGGGCTTACACCACAGCGCCTGAGTTCGGATCGTTCGGGTCATGCTCCGTTTTGTTCGGAGCCTTGACCAAATCCTCGCGCTTGACGCCCAGCCACATCACAATGGCCGCGCCCACGAAGATGGACGAATAAATACCAAACACGATGCCAATGGTCAGCGCCAGCGAGAAGTAATGCAAGCTAGGGCCGCCAAAGAAGAACATGGCCAGCACCATCGCCTCCGTCGATGCATGGGTAATGATCGTGCGGCTCATCGTGGAAGTGATGGCGTGGTTGATGACGGTTTTGGTATCCATCTTGCGCTGCTTGCGGAAGGTTTCGCGGATACGGTCAAACACCACCACCGATTCGTTCACCGAATAGCCCAGCACCGCCAGCACCCCTGCCAGCACGGGCAGCGAGAACTCCCACTGAAAGAATGCGAAGAAACCCAGAATGATGACCACGTCGTGGAAGTTGGCAAAAGCAGCGGCCACGCCGAACTTCCACTCGAAGCGGAATGCCAAGTAGATGATGATGCCGGCCATCACCACGGCCAGTGCCAGCAAGCCATTGGTCACCAGCTCTTCACCCACAGAAGGGCCCACAAATTCCGTGCGGCGCAGCGTCACCTCAGGGTCTTGGGCCTTCAGGGCGGCCAGCACTTGCTCGCTTTGCTGTGCCGAGGTCACGCCTTGCTGCACGGGCATGCGAATCATCACATCGCGGGCGGTGCCAAAGTTTTGCACCGTCACATCGCTGTAGCCTTTGTCCTGGATGGTTTTACGTACCTTCTCCAAGTCGGCAGGCTGGCTATAGGCCACCTCCATGACCGTGCCACCTGTGAACTCTACCGACAGGTGCAAGCCCTTGGTGACAAGGAAGAACACGGCCAGCACAAAAGTGATGATGGAAATCGCGTTGAGAATCAACGCGTATTTCATGAACGGAATATCTTTACGGATGCGGAAGAGTTCCATGTCTTCCTCCTTTACTTCGCTTCTTCAACGGCAGTGCCGTCGGGGCGCCAAATGGTGCCAATTGCCACGCTCTTGAGCTTCTTTTGGCGGCCGTACCACAGGTTCACCAGACCGCGCGAGAAGAACACGGCCGAGAACATGCTGGTGGCGATGCCGATGCAGTGCACCACGGCAAAGCCGCGCACCGCACCCGAACCAAAAGCCAGCAGCGCCAAGCCAACGATCAGGGTGGTCAGGTTCGAGTCCAGAATCGTTGCCCATGCACGGTCATAGCCGGCGTGGATGGCTGCTTGGGGCGACAGGCCGGCACGCAGCTCTTCACGGATACGCTCATTGATCAGCACGTTGGAGTCAATCGCCACACCAATCGCCAAGGCCATCGCCGCGATACCCGGCAAGGTCAGCGTGGCTTGCAACATCGACAAGACAGCCATCAGCAGCAGCACATTCACCCCCAGCGCGATCGACGAGAACACGCCGAACAGGTGGTAGTAAATGCACATAAAGATGACGATGACGATGAAGCCCCACAGCACGGAGTCAATACCACGCTCAATGTTGTCGGCACCCAGGCTGGGGCCAATCGTGTATTCCTCGATGATTTCCATCGGGGCTGCCAGCGAGCCAGCGCGCAGCAGCAGCGAGGTGTCATTGGCTTCCACCGTGGTCATGCGACCGGAAATTTGCACGCGGCCGCCACCGATTTCGGAACGGATCACAGGCGCAGTGACCACCTCACCCTTGCCCTTTTCGAACAAGATGATGGCCATGCGCTTGTTGATGTTCTCACGCGTGATGTCCTTGAAGATGCGGGCGCCCTTGGCATCCAGCACCAGGTTCACGGTGGGCTCCTGCGTCTGGCTGTCAAAGCCGGGCTGGGCATCGGTCAGGTTTTCACCGGTCAAGATCACTTGTTTTTTGACGATGACGGCGTTGCCATTGCGATCCAGATAACGCTCAGAACCGAAAGGCACGTTGGCTGTTCCCATCTCGGCCGCGCGACCTTCGGAGCTTTCGTCCACCAGACGCAGCTCCAGCGTGGCGGTACGGCCCAGAATGTCCTTGGCCTTGGCGGTATCTTGAACGCCAGGCAACTGCACCACAATGCGATCCAGCCCTTGCTGCTGAATCACAGGTTCTGCTACGCCCAGCTCATTGATACGGTTGTGCAGCGTGGTGATGTTTTGCTTGAGGGCCTGCTCTTGCACCTTGCGCAGCGCTTCGGGCTTGATCGACGCGCGCAAGCGGCCATCGGCACCCGTGCCCGCTTCGGTCACTTGCAAGTCAGGGAACTGGTCGGCAATCAGGTTGCGCGCCGCAGCCATCGCAGCTTCGTCGCGCAGACGAATCTCAATGGCCTGGCTATCGCGGTTGATACCGCCGTGGCGAATGTTTTTGTCACGCATCATGGTGCGCAAATCACCCGCCAGCGAATCTGCGCGTTTGGTCAGCGCAGCCTCCATATCCACCTGCAGCATGAAGTGCACGCCGCCGCGCAAGTCCAGGCCCAGGTACATGGGGTGAGCGCCCAGCGCCGACAGCCACTGGGGCGAGCGCGACACCAAATTCAGCGCCACGATGTAGGTGGGATCGGATGCGTCGGTGATCAGCGCATGCTCAATCACGTCTTTGGCTTTGAGCTGCTCGTCGGGCGTGTTAAAGCGCGCGCGCACCGAGTTGCCTTCCAGGCTCAGAATGTCCGGCGTCAGCGAAGCGGCTTGCAGCGCACTTTCGACGCGGGCCAATGTGCCCTCATCCACCTTGACAGAAGATTTGGCCGAGGACACTTGCACCGCAGGTGCCTCACCAAAGAAATTAGGCAGGGTGTAAATCACCCCAATAAGTAGCGCGACCACAAGGATCGCGTACTTCCAGACCGGGTATCGGTTCATGATCGCGCTCTATCTCTCACGCTAGAAACAGGGCGCGGTATGCCTTGAAAGCCCACCGGCCCGCTCAACCAGAAGAAAGTCTGGTCTTACTTAACGGTGCCCTTGGGCAGCACTTGGACAACGGCAGAGCGCTGGATTTGCACTTTCACGCCGGCAGCGATTTCGATGAACAGGAACTGCTCGTCCAGATCCACCACACGACCCAAAATACCGCCGGCGGTGGCTACGTCGTCACCCTTGGTCAGTGCTTCCACCATGGCGCGGTGCTCTTTTTGACGCTTCATCTGGGGACGAATCATCACAAAGTACAGCACCACGAACATCAGCACCAGAGGCAGCATGCCGGTGAGGGAGGACATCATGCCGCCTTCAGCAGCAGCGGCTGCGGGCGCGGTTTGGGCAAAGGCAGAAGAAATAAACACGGACGAACTCCAAACTGGAATGGGTCAAAAAAGGAACAGGCCACACGGCCTGCAAGCGCTACAGCATAGCTGAGCGCAAGTCAACGAAGCATTGTATGCGTGTGCTTTGTGATGTGCCGCAGCTAAACCTGAGTACCTGCCAGTGTTTGCCACGCCCTGTTTTTTAAAAGAAATACGCTGCTAGCGCTTATGCAGCAAGCGCCAACAGCTATCTTTATTGATTTTTGCAGGGTTCAAAAATCTCTACGCCCATCGCATCGCATGGGGTTACGCCCGGTGCTGCGCGCCCGCAGGGGTGGTTTGCCACTGCTGCATCAGCCCCTGCCATTTGGCGCGGGCCGCTTGCAAATGCCGCTCTTTGACATGGCCGTAACCGCGAATTTCTTCGGGAATGCGGGCAATTTGCACCGCCAGATCCAGCTTGTCCGCAGTCAGCTGGGGCAGCAGGCCTTCGATGCAGGTGCGGTACTCGGCAATCAGGGCGCGCTCGGTCTGGCGCTCGGGGTTGCGCCCAAACACATCCAGCATGCTGCCACGCAGCCCTTTCAGGCCAGCCAGCAGCTTGAACAGACTGCGCACCCGGGGTGCATAGGCTTTTTTCACCAGATGCCCTTGGGCGTCCTTGCGGGCTGTCAGCGGTGGCGCCAGGTGGTGCACCAGCTTGTAGTCGCCTTCAAACATGTCGGCAATCTTTTGGGTGAAAGCGGGATCCAGGTGCAGACGCGCTACTTCATACTCGTCCTTGTACGCCATCAGCTTGAACAGATAACGCGCGACCGCCTCGGTCAGCTTGGTGGTGCGGCCCAACTGTCCCTCGGCAGCCTGTACTTTTTCCACAAAAGCCCGGTACTGCGCTGCATAAGCCGCATTTTGGTAGCCAGTCAGAAACGCTTCGCGCTGCGCGATCAATTCCGCCACCCCTGGCTTTTTCACAAATTGGATCACTTGCGCCGTGCGGTAGATGGCTTGCACTTGCGCCCAGTCGTGCGCGCAGCGACGGCCCCATTCAAACGCGGCCTGGTTGTTGGCCACCTGCACGCCGTTGAGCTCCATAGCGCGCAGCAAGGTGGCGCGCGACAAAGGAATGCGTCCTTTTTGCCAGGCATAGCCCAGCATCAGCGGGTTGGTGTAGATGCTGTCGCCCAGCAGTTGCACGGCCACCTCATCGGCATCAAACACGCCCACATGCTCAGGGCCGCCCACCGCTTGTGCCAGCGCTGTGCTGCACTGCGCAGCAGGTGACTGCCAGTCGGGGTTGTGCACCAGCGCCGCAGTGGGGGTGCTGTGGCTGTTGAGAGCCACAAAAGTGCGCCCCGCCTGCATCACGGCCAAGGTGGCTTTGTTGGCTGCCACAATGGCATCGCAGCCCAGCACCAGATCGGCTTTGCCGATATCTACTTTGGTGGTGTGGATGGCGCTGGGCGTATTGGCAATTTGGATATGGCTCCATGTGGCGCCACCTTTTTGCGCCAAACCGGCGGCATCTTGCGTGATCACGGCTTTGCCTTCCAGGTGCGCGGCCATGCCCAGCAAAGAACCAATGGTGATGACCCCGGTGCCGCCCACGCCCGCCACCACAATGCCCCAGGCTTGGGATGCATCGGGCAACACGGGCTCTGGCAGCGCTGGCAACTGGGAGACATCGCCCTTTTTCTCCCGCTTCGGTTTTTTCAGTTGCCCACCTTCGACGGTGACAAAGCTGGGGCAAAAGCCTTTGACGCAGGAAAAATCCTTGTTACAGCTGCTCTGGTTGATACGGCGTTTGCGGCCAAACTCGGTTTCCACCGGCTCCACCGAGAGGCAGTTGGACTGCACCGAGCAATCGCCGCACCCCTCGCACACCAACTCATTGATGACCACGGTTTTGGCCGGTGTCTGCAGCGTGCCGCGCTTGCGGCGGCGGCGTTTTTCTGTCGCGCAGGTTTGGTCGTAAATGATAACTGTGCAGCCGCTGATCTCGCGGAACTCACGCTGAATGCCGTCCAGCTCATCGCGGTGGTGCACCGTTACCCCAGGAGACAGTGTCACGCCTTGGTATTTCTCGGGCTCATCCGTGACGATGACCAGATTTTTCACACCTTCGGCCAGCAAACTCTGCATGATTTGCAGCACGCTGTGGCCTTCGGGGCGCTCGCCCACACGCTGCCCGCCGGTCATGGCCACGGCATCGTTGTACAGCAGCTTGTAGGTGATGTTGACGCCCGCCGCAATGCTCTGGCGGATGGCCAGCAAGCCGCTGTGAAAGTAGGTGCCATCGCCCAAATTGGCAAATACATGCTTGTCTTTGGTGAACGGTGCCTGCCCCACCCAGGTCACACCTTCCCCACCCATCTGCGTGAAGGTGCTGGTGGAGCGATCCATCCACACCGTCATGTAGTGGCAGCCAATGCCCGCCACTGCACGGCTGCCTTCGGGCACACGGGTGCTGGTGTTGTGCGGGCAGCCGCTGCAAAACCAGGGGGTGCGTTCTGCGCCGGGCGCACCGGCTTGGGCTTGTTGTTGCTCACAGGCATCCAGCAAGGCCAGATGCTGGTGGATGCGCGCCTGCACATCCTCGGGCACACCCAGCTTGGTCAGGCGCTTGGCAATGGCGCGGGCAATCAGCGCCGGCGTCAGATCGGCGTTGGCGCGCAGCAGCCAGTCGCTGCCTGCATGGAAGGGGCGGCCCCACTCATCGCTGGTACTGTCCTCAAACTTGCCCACCACCGTGGGGCGCACATCGTCACGCCAGTTGTACAGCTCTTCCTTGACCTGGTATTCAATGATCTGGCGCTTTTCCTCCACCACCAAAATCTCTTGCAACCCGCGCGCAAATTCGCGCGTGATGGTGGCTTCAAGCGGCCACACCACATTCACCTTGTGTACACGGATGCCAATACGCTGGCAGGTGGCGTCATCCAGCCCCAGATCCACCAAGGCCTGGCGCATGTCGTTGTAGGCCTTGCCGCTGGCCATGATGCCAAAGCGGTCCTGCGGGCCTTGCACCACGTTGTAGTTCAGCTTGTTGGCACGCACATACGCCAGGGCGGCATACCACTTGTGGTGCATCAAACGGGCTTCTTGCTCCAGCGGTGCATCGGGCCAGCGAATGTGCAGCCCACCGGGCGGCATGGCAAAGTCTTCGGGCAACACGATGCGGACGCGGTCGGGGTTCACCCAGACGCTGCTGGAAGATTCCACCACCTCCTGAATCGTTTTCACGCCGGACCACAGCCCGCTAAAGCGGCTCATGGCAAAGGCGTGCAGGCCCATGTCCAGAATTTCTTGCACGCTGGACGGAAAAAACACCGGCGTGCCGCACGCTTTAAAGATGTGGTCGCTTTGGTGGGCCGCCGTCGAGGATTTGCTGATGTGGTCATCACCCGCCAGCGCAATCACCCCGCCATGCTGCGCGGTGCCCGCCATATTGGCGTGCTTGAACACGTCCGAGCAGCGGTCGACCCCCGGCCCCTTGCCATACCAGATGCCAAACACACCATCGAACTGCTTGGCCTCGGGGTACAAATCCAGCTGCTGCGTGCCCCACAGCGCCGTGGCCGCCAGCTCTTCATTCACACCGGGCTGAAACACGATGTGCTGTGCTTCCAGATGTTTTTTGGCGGCCCACAGCGACTGGTCATAGCTGCCCAGGGGCGAGCCACGGTAGCCGCTGATAAAGCCTGCCGTGTTCAGTCCTTGCTGGGCATCACGCAGGCGCTGCAGCATGGGCAGGCGCACCAACGCCTGCACACCGCTCATGAAGGCGCGGCCGCGCTCCAGGGTGTATTTGTCATCCAGCGTGACGTTTTCCAGCGCTTTGCGCACGGCATCGTTGAGCGGAGCATTCATCACACACCTCCTTGCGCGAAGGGCTGGATGCCCCTCCCACCCTGTGCTGCTGCGCAGCCCAGCGTGTATTTGTGAACCAAGCCGCATTGCGGCTTGTCATCCAGCGTGACGTTTTCCAGCGCTTGGCGCACGGCATCGTTCAGTGGGGCGTTCATCGTTGTCTCCTTGTCTATGCACCATGCGTGTGGCTGGTGGCTTTGTATGTGGGCGATGACCTGAATCAAGTGTAGAAGTGGGCGTCAGATAGGTGATTGCTTTTTTTGCCCGTCCAGACCACGATTGAGCAAGATCCTTTCTTAAACAAGGGAAAACGTGAATACTTTGGACAAGTTTGACCTCGCCATCCTCGCCCTCTTGCAAGCCGATGGGCGCCTGACCAATGCCGAGCTGGCCCAGCGGGTGGGACTGTCTGCGGCCCCGTGCTGGCGCCGCGTGCGTACGCTGGAAAAAGAGGGCTATATCCGCGGCTACCACGCCGAAATTGACCGCCAAAAAATCGGGCTGGGGGTGCTGGCCTTTGTGCGCATTGATGCCGAAATCAGCACGGGGGCCCGCACCCGTGCCATGGAAGAGGCCATCCGCGCCATTCCGGAGGTGATTTCTTGCCACTACATCAGCGGCAAAGGCATGTTTGAGCTGCAGGTGGTGGCCAAAGACCTGGAAAGCTTTTCGCAGTTCACGCGCAGCGTGCTGCTGAATTTGCCCAATGTGAAAGACATGCACACCAGTTTTTCGCTGGGCGAGGTGAAATCCAGCATGCCGCCCGTGCCCAAAGCGCCCTGAGCGTCGGCAGAGACGCCCACGATGGCAGCATCGCCACCCGGCGATGGCCTGCAAAAAAATGGTACAGCCCTGACAATCCGCGGTGATGTCCGATCCCCACGCCCCCATTTCCCCCTCGCCCTCCGGGCGCCTGCTTGAAGAGCCGGGTGTCACACCGGCAGCACAGCCCACCAAAACGGCCTCCACCTGGGCGCCCTTGCGCACCCCCACCTTCCGGCTGCTGTGGAGCGTGACGCTGGTCGCCAATATCTGTGTCTGGATGAACGATGTGGCCGCCGCGTGGATGATGACCTCGCTCACCACCTCCCCGGTGCTGGTGGCGCTGGTGCAGACCGCTTCCACCCTGCCCGTGTTTTTGCTGGGTCTGCCCAGCGGAGCATTGGCAGACATTCTGGATCGCCGCCGCTACTTCATCTTCACGCAGTTTTGGGTGGCGGTGGTGGCGTTGCTGCTGTGCGCCGCCTTGGCCTTGGATGTGATGAGCGCGCCGCTGCTGCTGGCGCTGACGTTTGCCAACGGCATTGGCATGGCCATGCGCTGGCCCGTGTTCTCGGCCTTGATGCCGGAGGTGGTCAGCAAGCCGTTGTTGCCCTCTGCGATGGCGCTGAGCGGCGTGGCCATGAACGCCTCCCGCATCGTGGGCCCGCTGGTGGCGGGCGCCATCATTGCCAGTGCAGGCACGCTGTGGGTGTTTGTGCTGAACGCACTGTTGTCCGTGGTGGCTGGCCTGATCTTGCTGCGCTGGCAGCGCACGCCGCCCACCACCAGCCCCCTGGGGCGCGAGCGCCTGCCCAGCGCCATGCGCGTGGGGCTGCAGTTCATCAAAGAGTCCCCGCGCATGCGCGCCGTGATTGCGCGCACGGTGGCGTTTTTCTTCATGTCCACCGCCATTCTGGCCTTGCTGCCGCTGACCGCCAAACGCTTTGACGGCATTGGTTTCATCAGCGGAGCGGGTGTGTTCACGGTGCTGCTGGCTTCGATGGGCACAGGCGCCATCATTGGTGCGGCTTTCTTGCCGCGCATCCGCCAGGCCTTGGCCGGCGAAGCTTTGGTGCTGACAGGCTCGTGCCTGCAAGCGTCAGCCACCGTGGGGGTGGCGCTTGCGCCCAATTTGCCTCTGGCCATTTTCTGCATGATGGTGGCGGGCTTGTCGCTGCTATCCACGGCCAACGCGCTGGCCGTCAAAGCCCAGATGGCCTTGCCCAACTGGGTGCGCGCACGCGGCATGGCGGCCTACCAAATGTCCATCATGGGTGGCACCGCCTTGGGTGCGGCCCTGTGGGGCAAGGTGGCGTCGCTCACCTCGGTGCCCACCAGCCTGATGGCCGCTGCGGCCACTGGCGTGCTGTGCATGCTGACCGTGCAGCGCGTGTTCACCGACCGCCAGGTGCTGGAAGACCTCAGCCCCTCCCAAGCCTGGACACCGCCGCGCCACAGCCAGCCCGAAGAAGGGCGGGTGGTGGTGCACATTGAATTCATCATCAACCCGGCCAAGGCCAAGCGCTTTCGTACCCTGATGCAAGCCAGCCGCAGCAGCCGCCTGCGCCAAGGTGCTTTGCAGTGGCGGCTGCTGCACAGCATGGAGCGGCCCGAGCGCTACGTCGAAGAAATTGTGGATACCTCGTGGGTGGAGCACCTGCGCCGCTTTGACCGCGTGACCGCCGCCGACGTGGCGCTGCGCGAGCGCAAGCTGTCCTTCCACGTGCTGGACGCGCCCCCGCGCGTGACGCGTTACTTTGAGAGTGGTTGAGCGCGGGTTGCCTTGCTGTCCTGCCGCAAAAAAGGCTGCCTGAGGCAGCCTTTTTTGTGAGGCAACTCACTAAAAAGAGAGCTGCTAGCGCTTATCCATGAATGTTTTCAGCATAAAAAGCATCTGAAACCATGGATTAATAAGCGCCAGCCGCTCTTTTTATTGCGGCACCGGCAACCCCTTGGGCCACAGCGCCCACAGGCGCAGCGGCTGCTTGATGCGGCCCGCCAAGTCGCCTGCCTCTTTGCCCCAGCCCATGAAATAGTCGGCACGCACGGCGCCCACAATCGCGCTGCCCGTGTCTTGCGCCACCACCAGGCGCTTGTACTCCACCTCCATGCCCTTGGAGTACATCCACACCGGCGTGCCATAGGGAATGCTGCCGCGGTCCACCGCAATCGAGCGGCCCGGCGTCAGCGGCACACCTTGCGCGCCCTTGGGGCCGAACTGCACGTCAATACCCTCCAGCGGCTCTTCCTTGAAGAACACATAGCGCGGGTTGCTCCACAGCATCTCCTGCACACGCTGTGGATTGGCGGCAATCCACGCGCTGATGCCGGGCCAGCTGGCGTCCGTAATCAGGTTGCGGTCCAGCAGCCAGCGGCCCACGCTCTTGTAGGGCTGGTCGTTGGTGCCCGCATAGGCCAGGCGAATCAGGCGCACGCTGCCATCGGCCTCGGTAATGCGCAGGCGGCCCGAGCCCTGGATGTGCAGCACCAAGGCTTCAATCGGATCACTCAGCCACGCAATTTCACGCCCAGCCAGGGCGGCCTGTGCCTCGGGCAAGGTATCAATCTGCTGGCGCGTGTACCACGGCTTTTTCACCCCGAAACCCGCCGGCAGCTTGTACAGCGGAATGTTGAACGCATCGGTGCGCACGCGCGAGCCCACCATTTCGGGCTCGTAGTACGAAGTGAGCATGCCCTGCGACTTGCCATCCAGCGACTCAATGCGATACGGCTGTAAATGCTGTTGCAGCCAGTAACTGCGCTCGGCCTCGCTGGCAATGCTCAGGCGGCGCACATCGTTGCACAGCGCCGCCAAAGCGGCAGGCGGGCGCTCGCAGCTGCGCAGCCACGCATTCCACGCTTCGTGCAAGGCATCGGCCTGAAAACCCGGCAACTCCGCCCAACGCACGGGCAACCAGCGGCTTTTGGGACGGTAGCTGGCAGGGCCCAACGGGGCGGTGTCCACCACTTCCCCGGTGGGAAAGCGCGTTTCAGGGCCTTCGTGCGAGGCGGAAGGCGGGGTGCGAGGGCCAGTCGAACACGCGGCGAGGGTGCCTACAATCAGCGCCATCGACACACGGAGCAGGAGAGATGCGGTCATGGGGCTGATTTTGCTTGAAGCTTTGCTGGCTTTGCTCATTCTGGTGGGGATTGTTTGGTGGACCATGTTCCACGGCCGCTCCAAAGGGGAACTTGATGCTTGCGACGACGTCCAAGACAAGGACTAATTCATCAGCGGCCGCCGTCCTACGGCAGCCGTCATGCGCGACTGATACGGCCCGGGCTTCAGCTTTCCACAATGGAAGACCTGACTCGCTACCGCTTAGCGCTCACATCGCAAAGGAAAAAACCATGCGCAAAAATCTCACTATTACTGCCGTTGTGGCTGCCGCACTGCTGATTACCGGCTGTGCGGCCACCGATGGCATGTCCTCCACCCAAAAGCAAACCGCGATTGGCACCGGCGTCGGCGCCTTAGCGGGCGCAGCCATCAGCGCTGCCACGGGGGGCAAAGCGGGCGTGGGTGCCGTCGCCGGCGCGGCCGTAGGCGGCTTGGGCACCTATATCTGGTCGCAAAACCAGGAAAAGCGCAAACGTGAAATGGAAGCTGCCACCCAAGGCACGGGCATCAACGTGGTGCAAACCCAGGACAACCAGCTGAAGCTGGAAATTCCGAGCGACATCTCGTTCGACACCGGTCGCTACGACATCAAGGGCAACTTTGCACCGATCCTGGACCGCTTTGCCGAAGGCCTGCGCAGCAGCCCCAACGCCGAAGTGCGCATTGTGGGCCACACGGACAGCACCGGCTCGGATGCCATCAACAACCCCCTGTCGCTCAACCGAGCCAACAGCACCCGTGACTACCTGATGCAGCGTGGCGTCAGTGGCAGCCGCATCTTCACGGAAGGCCGCGGCTCCTACCAGCCTATTGCCTCCAACAGCACTGCGGATGGCCGTGCCAAGAACCGCCGTGTCGAAATCTTTGTGGGTGAGCGCGCGCCCCAATAATGCAACAAAGATAGCTACCAGCGCTTGACTGGCAAGCGCTAGAAGGCAAAAAGGCTCTGAATCACTTCAGAGCCTTTTTGCATGAAGCCGTGTGCTGGTGGGCTACAGCTGACCATGGGCGCGCAACACATTGGCCAGCTCCACCGCAGATTTCACCTGCATCTTGTCAAACACCCGGGCGCGGTGCACTTCCACCGTGCGCACGCTGATGTCCAGCTGGTCCGCGATCAACTTGTTGGGCACCCCCTCCACCACCAGCTTCATCACGCCGCGCTCGCGCTCGGTCAAATCGGCCAGCCGGCTGAGCAAGGCATGGCGCAGCGCCGTCTCTGCCAGGTACTGGGTCGATTGCTGCAGGGCTTGCTCAATGCGATCGACCAGCACGTTGTCTGAAAACGGTTTTTCGCAAAAATCAAATGCGCCTTGCTTGACGGTTTGGACTGCGGTGGGCACGTCGGCGTGGCCCGTCAAGAAAATGACGGGAATGGTCTCAATCACACCCTCACGCTGCTTCAGCAGCTCGAACAAGGACAGGCCCGTCATGCCCGTCATGCGCACATCCAGCAGCAGGCACTGGGGGTGGCGGGGCACGGGGCGTTGGTCGAGCATTTGCAAAAAAGCTTCTGCGCTGGCAAAGCTTTCGCTATAGAGACGGCGCGAACGCAGCAGCCACGCCAAAGCGTCGCGCACATCCGCATCGTCGTCCACGATATACACCGTGGCATTGGTCACAGGTTCCATGATCTCAGCTTAACTTTTCTCAGATTTCAGCCACCGGCAGGCTGAAGGTAAACACCGTGCCGCGAGGGGCATTGGCTTGGTAGCGCAATTCTCCACCATGCTGCTCCAGCACCGTGCGGCACATGCTCAAGCCCAGCCCCATGCCCTCGTGCTTGGTGGTGAAGAAGGGCGTAAACAGTTGCGCGGCCACTTCTGGGGGAATGCCGCAGCCTTGGTCTTCGACGGCAAACACAACGCGCTGGGACGATTCGCTCCACAGCGCTTTGATCGTGAGCTTGCGCTGCTGCGCCTCCATCCCTTCCATGGCCTGCATGGCGTTGCGCGCCAGATTCAGCAGCACCTGCTCAATCATCGTGGTGTCGCACAGGATCGGCGGCAAACGGGGCTCCACCTCTACCTGTACCTGCACCCCCAGCTTGCTGGCCTGCAAACGCACCAGCGGCATCACGGCTTCCAGCAAATCATGGGCACTGATGACCTCGTGCGTCTGGCTGCGCCGGCGCACAAAATCACGCACGCTTTTAATGACCTTGCCTGCACGATCTGCTTGGAATGCAATGCGCTGCATGGCCGATTCCACATCTTGCAAACGCTGCACCAGCATGGCGTGATCCAGTTGCGCCAAATCGCCGTCATTGCGCAGCATATTCAGCGAGCCGTTGGCATAGCTGGACATGGCCATCAAGGGCTGCGTCAGCTCATGGCTGAGCAAGGAGGCCATCTCACCCACCGTGGCCAAGCGCGCGGTGGCTTGCAGGCGCTCGTGGGAGGCGCGGGACAGCTCTTCCATGCGCCGCTGCTCAGTGATGTCGATAAAAGCGCTCATCCAGCCGGTCTGCTGGCCTTGCGCATTGATCAGTGGCGCTTCAAAAATCAACACCGGAAAGCGGGTGCCGTCTTTGCGCATGAAGACCGATTCATGTCCTTCCCGCGCGGCGGGAATGGCGCCGGCCAGACGCCGCGCCTGACGGCGCACATATTCCTCGGCCAGCTCTGGCGGCCAATACGGTGCAAAGCTTTGCCCTAGCAGCTCTTCAGCGCTAAAGCCCACCATGGCACAAAACGCCGGGTTGACGTAGCTGATGCGGCCTTGCAAATCCCGTGCGCGCAGCCCCGTGATGAGCGAGTCCTCCATGGCCTTGCGAAACGCAAACGCATCCCCCAAGTCGCGCTCTGCACGCAAGCGCCGCCGATTATCGCGCACCAGAATCACCACCACCGAGGCCAGCGCAATCGCCATGCCCGTGACGGTAGCGGTCATCACGTTCGGAAACACACTGGGCGCGCGGTGCCAGCTGTCCATGCGCAGCACCATGGTGTTGCCGGGCAAGTCTAAAAGCTGCTGCGAGGTAAACACACGCGATCCCCGCCAGGCAGCGCCGACCAGCGCCAAACGTGTGCCATCAGGCTCTGTGAAGGAGACTTCCTGGCTTTGCGTGAGGTTCTTGCTCAGTTGCGTCAACAAAATGTTTTGCAACGAATACGTCCCCACCATGAAGCCCTTGAGCTGCCCGTCCTCCATCTGGGGCAGGCACACCTCCATCAACTCTGCGCCCATGGCTTCGCCCAGAATTTGGAAGTAACTGGAGGAGTAGGTGGAGCTGCTGGTGCGCTTGGCGTTGGCACAGGCCGTCACCACGTTGCTGAAGGATTCCTCCCGCGAACCGCTCTCCCACTCAATCGCGCGGTATGGCGTTTCTGCAAAACGCAGAATGTGCATGTCGGCATCCCGCCACTCCACGCGCAAAAGTTCGCGGCGCACCTGCAGCATCTCTGCCACACGCACGCTCCACTGCTCCGGCGTGGTGTGCAATGCATTCACTGCCTGCAAATCCTGCAAATTCCGATTCAAGCTGGCACGGATTTCCACCACGGCCTGCGCCGCATCGCGATCGAGCTTGTCCTGCACCTGGGAGGCTTCATAGCGCCCGGCCAGCCACACCATCATGATGAGCATGCCCGCCACCAGAACGACGAGCATCGTCCAGAGTGACCACCTGCGCCAGGCGCTGTGCCAGCGCTGCCAGGGCCAAGGCTGCTGAAGAGGATTTACAAACAACGATGTTCCAACGCAGGCAAGCGCTGTCGCACTTGCTGCAAAAGTGCTGCATCCAGCACGGCATAACTCACGCCCACGCCCGCAGCACGCTGCTGCGCCAGCACCTGCCCCCAGGGGTCGACCACCATGCTGTGCCCCCAGGTTTGACGGCCATTCACGTGCTGCCCACCTTGGGCTGCAGCCAGCATCCAGCATTGGTTTTCCACTGCGCGAGCGCGCAGCAGCAACTCCCAGTGCGCCTGGCCGGTGGTATAGGTAAACGCCGCAGGCGCCAACAAAATATGAGCACCTTGCGCAACGTGCTGGCGGTATAGCTCAGGAAAACGCAGGTCATAACAGACGCTCAAACCCAGCTTCCAGGCCGCGCCGCTGCGGTCTACCATCTGCGCCACCACGGGTTGATGCCCTGCTTCAATCACGGCGGATTCATCGTAGTGCTCGGTCTCTGTGGCAAACCGAAAGAGGTGAATTTTGTCGTAATACGCGGCCCGCTCCCCCTGCGGGTTAAACAGCATGCAGGTGTTGCGCACGCGCGCTGGCTGCGCCCCGCGGATGGGTACGGTGCCGCCCACCAGCCACACCGCATTGCGCTGCGCCCAGGTCGCCATGGCCTGCTGCACGGGCCCATCGCCCAGCGCCTCCGCCCAGGCCAGCTTGTCTGTATCTTGCATGCCCATGCCGCAAAAATACTCGGGCAGCACCACCAGTTCGGCACCGTGTGCACTCGCTTGCTCAACCAATTGCTGCGCGCATTCCAGGTTCTGGGCCACGTCGGGCGTGGAAACCATTTGCACCACGGCTACTTTCATGGGACAACTCCTTGTTGGGGACTGGGTGGCGGCAACGCTTTCTTGCTAACGGGCTCGACCACCGGATCCGCCCATGTGCCGCGCACGTGGAAAGTGCGTGTCGCAGCCTCCATCAGCGGGCCGCGCAAGAACATTTGCGCCAAGAAGCTGCCCAGACCCACCACCGGGTTGATCGCTGTTGCTGCCAGTGATGCAGTCATCGCGTTAATTTCTGGCACCACCACCACTTTCAGGTCTTGGGTTTCATCTACCAAGCTCGCTTTCCCCTCCATCAACACCGCCGCGTTGAGCCCCTTCATCTGCAAATTGTTGGTGCGTGCCAGACCCTGCTCCACACTGATGTCGCCCCGGATATAGTCGAACGCAAAGCCTTGGCTAAACACATCCCGAAAATCCAGCGTCATGCGCCGTGTGATGGACTGCAAACTCAGCACGCTCAACAGCTTGCCCATGCCTGGCTCCACCTTCAAAAACTGGCCCTTTTCCACCTGCATGTGCACACCGCCATCCATGCTGGGCCAGTGGGGTGTGATCGGAGCGCCTCGCCATGCGATGTTGCCACTCAAACGCCCCTGCCCATCGCGAATCACCCCGGGCATGCCAAACCGCTCCAGCAACTTGCCCGAGCTGCCCATCTCCAACAAAAAACTCAGGTGGGTGGTGCGCGGAGCGCCACGGGCAGCCGCCCCCCAGTAGCCATTGGCACGCCACTTCGCCTCTGGCGTGGTCAAGTCAAACTGCTCAAGCATCCACTCCCGCCCTACCGGGCCGATGCTATTGCGCGCTTTCAATTGCAGCTTGCCCAACGACTTGTCTGCAATTTCAAGACGCTCCACCTCAATGTCCAAAGCGGGCAAAGATTCCACCTCACCCTGCCCAGCATCAGCAGGCTCTTGATTGAGGCGCTGCACTTCCGTCTTCGGGATGGAAAGATGGGAGAGCCGCGCAAACAACCTTCCAGATGTCTCCGGGCTCTCAGCGGCACGATATTCCAATGTGCCCGCAAAATGCTTGGCATTCAAACGCCCTCGCCACACGCCTTGGGCCTGGGAAAAGTCGGCCTTCACCGCTTCCAACTCCCTGCCCTGCAGCAGCAGGCGATCGACATTCAAGTTAATGCGCTGCGGTAGCCAATCTTGTTGGGATGGGGTATGCGATGCACTGGCATTGCCACTGGCTGCATCGCTCCAGACCGTCTGCCAAGCATCCACATCCAGCACCGGCAGCTGCACAGTGGCAATCACGCCTTCTGCCCCAGCATCACTGCCGGGCAATACATCGCCCACCACAATGCGCCCCCGCAAGAGTTTGGCTGGCTGCACAGACATATCCTGCATATAACTCACCGAGCCACGCCCTGCCACTTCCACGCGCAGCTCTTGGGTCTTGGCATCGAGCGTCTGCGTCACAGTCAGCGCCTGTGTGTCATCGGCAACTTTGTGCAAAGGTGCCGGCAAATTCAGGGCCATGCCACGCAAATCTGAGCGCACCAGCACTTTTTGCACGCCCTCATGGGCGGTCACATCCACCGTATAGGCGGCCTGCCCCTGTGCTGCCCGCGTGATCGGCGCCATCCAGGGCAGGTTGCCGTCCTTTTGCAGGCCAGCGGCTGTCGCCAAGCCTCGCGCCTGTAGCTGCACACCTTGCTGCAAGCTGGGCATGCCGCCTTCTATTTTGAAGGCCCCGCCCAAGGCTTGACCTTGCACATTCAGCAATTCAAACCCTTGGTCATGAAACTGCACCACCCCTTGCAATTGCTGCAGTGGTGGCACATCTGCATTCCATTGCAAGGCATTTTTCTGAAACCCCACACGACCGCGCACTTTGGTCTTTTCCAAATGATCAATCGGCAAATCCAAATCAAAGGCAATCTGTGCATTGCCTTGTGCTTTGGCGTTATCCAGCGCATGACTGGTAAATACGGCCAACGGTGACTGTTGCACCAGCCCCAGCGCGGCATTCAAATCCGTAACTCCTGAGGCCTGCACCGTCAAATGGGGGTGTTGAAGGTCCGGAATTTGCGCTTCCACCGCGCCCATGCGTAACTTAGGGTGACCTGCAAAGCCCGTATCCGCTTGCTGCACTTGCATGCCCGCACCTTCAAACACCAAGGTACCGTGCAACTGCGTCAGCGCAGGCCATGCAGGGGTGCCAACTGCGCGCAACGCGGGAGGCACGAATTCGTAGATGACATCCTTCACCGGTGCTTTGATCCAGAAGCGCCCCGTATTCGGCTTGTCAAAAGGCATATCTTGCAAATTGCCGCGGACTTCAAACTCCACGTGACTGCCTTGGCCCTGCTTCACGCTATCGCGCACGTAATGGCGGGCGGTTTCAGGCACCTCCAAAGGCAAGTAGCGATGTACACGCGCCCCATTGGCGCGCTCCAGCACACCTTGCAGCTGCAAATAACCCGGCAAGCGATCGTGTGCCTGCTCTCCCATATGCCATGCCGCATGCAGCGAGCCTTGTGCGTCGGCATTGGCAAACTGCGCTTGCGGCACCTCCACTTTGACGCGGCCGTTTTTCACCGTCCAGCGCAGCTGTGCCTGTAGCGTATCCAGCGGAATTTCCGGCTCTTCAAACACCCCGGGGAAGTTCAGCGCTCCGCCGTGCATGTCCAGCGAGGCTTTGCCGCCGTCCGCATTCAGGTCAAACGTGGCATTCAGTCCTTGCACCCCCGGCACCCCAACGCCCTGCAGCGCTGGCTGTGGCTGCAACATCAGCTTTGTAACCCGGCCGCGGGCTTGGTACAGGCCTGATGCCTGCCACTGCAGCTGCAGCTGCCGCACCTCGCCTTGGGGAGTCCAGTTGGTGATGGCTTCAAGCCAAGGCGCAGGAAGCGGCAAAGCTTGGGCCACCTTGCTGGCCATGCTCAAGTCCGCAAAATCCAGCTCTACCCGCGTACTGGTCGGGGCGGCATGCGGCCCTGTTGCGCTTACCGCCCAATTGCTACTGGGCCACACGCTACCGTCTGCATGGCGAAAGCTAAAGTCCCCTCCCTCCAATCGCCAGCTGCGATTTTGCCAATGGCCTGCGAAGCGGCCATAGATTTGCTGCAGCGTCAAATCTGCCGCTTGGCGATCGCGCCACAGCACTTGTGCCTGCGCAAGCGCAAGGTCTGTAGTGAATCCCGTAACGCGCCCATGCTGCACATCCACCCAGCCACGGGCCTCACCGTTGCCCTTGATGGCTTGCACCCCCCACATCTCAGGCCACGGCAGTTGGGGCACTTGCTGCAAGTGTGCTGATGCATACCATTGTCCGCTCCAGCGGGTCCAAGGTGCTTTGGTCGAGGGTAGCAATGGCTGGCGGAATGCACCCACCAACTGCATCCATTCCCCATCGCCGGCCGCCGGTGTGGCATCCACACGCAGCACATGGCTCCAGCGTCGGTTGCGCAACACCACATCGACATCCAGCAATTGGATCGTTGGAACCGCACGCTGTTCGTCTGTGAAATGCACCTGGCCTTTGCGAATCACGAGTTCGGGCTGCTCCAGCAGCCAGTCCAGTCCGGCACTTTCCGTGGCGTCGCTTTGCACCACATCCAACCCTGCAACCTGCCACCGGCCATCACGCAGATGCCGGATGTCCAATTGTGGTGCATCGATATACAGCTGCTCCAGCCCCAGGCGCAGCAAGGAGCGTGCAGAAACCGTCGCCACCACACGCTGTAGCTTGAGGGCATCACGCCCTTGCGCATCCAGCACGCGCACACCATCGAGGTGTATGGTTGGAAACAGTCCTCGGGATTGTGCAGACAAGGCATCGATGCGCACTGGCGCTCCGAGCGTTTGCGTGGCCAAGCGCTCCACTTCCGCACGCCACTCCCCAATTCGCGGCACAATGAATCCATGGAGAGTCCCCCAGGCTGCCGCAAGCAATAACCAAAAAGCCAGCACCAAGCCCAATGACCAACGGGCAATGCAGGCAAAAATGCGTAACTGGCGCGATGGGTTGGGGCTCGGATCGATCATTCGTGGGTTCACAGATGGCTGGAATTATCGCCCGCTTGCTCTCACCAGAGCATGAGACCAAGGGTAACGGCCTCAAGGATCTGTGAACTCGCACCAACCAGTGCCCAGCATGCAGATCGCAGACCAGATTCCGACACCTATTGCGAGCCCAGCTGCCGCTCATTCGCGCTTTTGGCAGCGACTGCATCGCCGCTACACCGATGTGATGGGCGCCTTGCCTCCAGGCCCTCCGGACCGCGCTGCTATCGAACAAGCCCTGCAGCAACTGCAAACCGAGCACCGCATGGAGCTGTCTGCGGCCCTGCGAGTATTGCGTCAGCTGGTCATGGAGCGCTTGATGACGCTGGACTGTGCGCAGCAAGCCGATTTATCCGTCATCACCAGTGGTGTGACCACTTTGGCAGAGCTGGCACTCGACCGCGCCTGCCTGCAGGCTCGCCAAGAGCTGGACGCCCGCTATGGCCCGCCGCTCGGCCCAGAAGGCCTGCCCGTTCCGCTGTGGATTATTGGCATGGGCAAATTGGGGGCTCGCGAGTTGAATGTCTCCAGCGACATTGACCTCATTTATGTCTACGAGCACGAAGGGGAAACCCAGGGGCTGCCCGATGGTCGCGGAAAAATCAGCAACCACGAATACTTTGGCAAAGCCGTCAAAGCCATCTACACCCTGATTGGCGACACCACCGAACACGGCTTTGTGTTTCGCGTGGACTTGGCTTTGCGGCCCCACGGCAACTCGGGGCCCGCAGCAATCAGCCTGTCCTCCCTGGAAGACTACCTGCAAGTGCATGGCCGTGAATGGGAGCGCTTTGCCTGGCTCAAAAGCCGCGTCGTAGCGCCTTTTGCTGCGGTGCAAGCCCCGAATGTGCAAGCACTACGCTCCGTGGTGCTGCCTTTTGTGTTCCGCAAATACCTCGACTACAACGTTTTTGACTCTTTGCGCACCTTGCACCGTCAGATTCGCGAGCATGCAGCCCGCCGCAGTGCAGGCCACCCAGAGCGGGCCAATGATGTGAAGCTGTCTCGCGGCGGCATTCGTGAAATTGAATTCACCGTACAACTGCTGCAAGTGGTGCGTGGTGGGCAATTTCCGGAGCTACGCTGCCGCCCCACCCTGGAGGCATTGCAGCGCCTTGCGCGTTCTAACCTGATGCCGCAAGAGACGGCACAGCAACTGGCGCAGGCCTATACCTTTTTGCGCAACGTGGAACACCGCGTTCAGTACCTGGATGACCAGCAGACCCATGTGCTGCCGACGCGGGACGACGATTTGGCATGGATTGCCCACACCATGGGCTACGCTGACGCCTGCAGCTTCTTGCACCAGCTCGACGCACACCGAGAACTGGTGGCTCAAGAGTTCGACACTTTGCTCGGCGGCAACCAAGCGGGGCAGTGCCAAAGTGGCTTATGCAACGGCCCACGCTCTGTGCAAAGCAGCACGCCCAACGCCCCGGATCTTGAAACACTGATCGAGCAATTACCGCCCCAAATGGGCGCTCGCATCGCCGAATGGCGTGACCATATCAAGGTGCGTGGTTTACGCGATGAGGCACGTGCACGCTTGTTCAGGCTGGTGCAGCAAACCGCACAGCGCATGGCCAACGGCACACTGGAAGAGGTGGCGGCCATCCGCTTTATCAACTGGCTCGAGCCACTGCTGCGACGGGAAAGCTATTTGGCCCTGCTGCTAGAGCGCCCCGCGGTACATGAGCGCTTGCTGGATTTGCTCGGTGCCGCCAAATGGCCTGCACGCTACTTGCAGCAGCACCCCGGGGTGATTGACGAGCTCGCCAGCGACCAACTTTTTACCGAGCGCTTCAGCGCCACGGATTTCGAACATGAGATGGCGCTGCGTCTCAAAGCCCTCGAAAGTACGGGCGAAGACGACGATGAAAATCTCCTGAACTTGCTGCGCAGAGCCCAGCACGCTGAAATTTTCCGCACGCTGGCGCGCGATGTGGAGCGCGCCATCACGGTCGAGCAAGTCGCCGATGATTTAAGCGCCTTGGCAGACAGCGTCTTGCGTGTCACGGCCCAGTGGTGCTGGGCACGGCTCAAGCAACGCCATCGGGAAGATCCACAGTTCGGCATCATTGGTTACGGCAAGCTGGGCGGCAAAGAGCTGGGTTATGGCAGTGACCTGGACATCGTTTTTATTTTTGACGACGCCGACGACAACGCACCAGAGATCTACACCGCGTGGGTGCGCAAACTCATCAACTGGTTGACCGTCAAAACTGGCGAAGGCGACTTGTACGAGATTGATACCGCACTGCGCCCCAACGGCAACTCGGGACTGCTGGTCACCAGTTTCAAGTCGTACGCCGACTACCAGCAGCAACGCGGCAGTAACACGGCATGGACCTGGGAACATCAGGCCATGACGCGGGCGCGCTTTGTCCTGGGCAGCGAGAGCCTGCGCCAGCGCTTTGATGAAGTACGCACTTCGGTCATCACGGCTCCCCGTGATGCCGCCGCCCTGAAAGAAGAAATCGTGAGCATGCGCGAACGCGTACGCTCGGCCCATCCAGTCCGGAGTGCGCTGTTTGACGTCAAGCACAGTCCTGGCGGCATGGTGGATGCGGAATTTGCCGTGCAGTACTTGGTGCTGTCCCAGTCCGCACAACACACGGAACTCACTGGCAATGTGGGCAATATTGCTTTGCTGCAGCGCGCAGAGGCGGCAGGGCTTCTTCCCCCAGGGGTGGGGCAGACTGCCGCCACGGCATACCGTGAACTGCGGCGTATCCAACACACCTCGCGCCTGGATGAAGGAAACGGACTCGTATCCCCCGACCTCATCACCGCGCACCGTGATGCCATCTTGGCGCTTTGGCTAGCAGTTTTTGGACATTAATGCCCAGATACACCCACTTCGCCACGCACATTCAGACTGTGGACCGCAGTTCAAATGTAAAAATATGTTCAACCGTGCTTGAACTGTAATGAACCTCGTTGAATTAAATCTCTCGACCATCCCTTATGGCCAGCCCATCCCTTTTGCCTTGCGAGGCGTTGGGGGGGGGCTGCTGGCCAATAAAGGGTTTGTCATTCGCTCCGCTGACGACTTGCGCGTTCTGCTGGCCCGTGGTCAAGCCTTGTATGTAGACACCGATGAGTCCGGGGAGAGCTACCGCGCCTTTTTGTCCCAGATTCAGTCCTTGTTGCTCTCCAACAAGCCTCTGAATCAGATTGCATCCATGACGCTGCAGACCACCACAGCGCCTGCGGCAGCCACTCAAGACAACAGCCCTCCTGCATGGCGCGAGTGGCAACTGGGCCTCACGCAGCTGCTGCGCACCCCTAGCGTTGCCGACTTCGCTCAGCGCTTTGAGGATTTGTTCTCGGCATTGAACGCCTATCTGCTCAAAAACCCCGACGGCGCCTTGCTGGCGCTGATGCAGATGTCTGCCGAAGAAACCCGCTACTACAGCGCCACCCACGCCATGCTGTCGTCCGTCATCTGCATGACCGTGGCACGCGAGACTTTGCGCTGGCCAGAAAACCGCGTGCTGCCACTGGGCCGCGCGGCGTTGAGCATGAACGTGGGCATGGCCCAGTTGCAAGATGAACTGGCACAACAAAGTACCCCGCTGACCCCTCAGCAAGCCCAGCAAGTGGATCAGCACTCCGATGCCTCTGTCAGCATCTTGCGCGCCATGGGCATCACCGACCCTTTGTGGCTGGATGCCGTGCGCACCCACCACCACCGGGCACCGGGCAAGCTGTCGGAAAAAACACTGGCCCAGCAAATGGCCCGATTGATCCAGCGCTCCGATATTTTTGGCGCGCGGATTGCGCCACGCATCAACCGCGAGCCCATGTCCGTCACCTCGGCCATGCAAGCGAGCTATTACGACGAAACCAAGTCCATGGATGAAGCTGGCGCCGCGCTGGTCAAAGCCCTGGGCATTTACCCGCCAGGTGCCTGGGTCAAGCTGGCAAGCGCAGAAATCGGCGTTGTGGTGCGCCGTGGTGCCTCGGCCGCCAGCCCCCGTGTGGCAGTGCTGCTCAACAAGTCTGGCATGCCCACTGGCGAGCCCATTCCTCGCGATACAGCGCAGGCTGCCTGGAAAATTGTCAGCCCTGTCGCACACAAAGAGGTGCGAGTTCGCCTACCGCTGGAAAAATTGCTGGCTCTATGATGCGTTGCAGCAGCTGCCAAAGCGTGGGAAAAAATTGGGGAACTAATCCAAAAACTTCCACTCAGACAGCTCTGTAAGGGGGAATTTAGTCCAGTTTTAGTGTTGCGAAGCCGACCTTTGGGTTTGTCCGTCTTGGGGTGCATCTCCTCCCTCCCTCTCTTAATTCACTTCAAGACGCTTCGCAACCTTTTTATTCCAGCCAGGGCACCGCAAGGTGCCCTGGCTTTTTTGTGCGCTCTGCTTGGTTGTATCGGGTTGCACCATGCATACAGAAGCAGTGGCCCCTACAATCTTGCCCCATGAGCCTGTCTTCCATCTCCGCCCTCTCCCCGCTCGACGGCCGCTATGCCGCCAAGCTTTCCGCCCTGCGCCCCATCATGAGCGAACAGGGGTATATGCACCGCCGCGTTCAAGTGGAAATCACTTGGTTTATCGCGCTGTCGGACGCTGGATTTGCTGAATTTTCGCCACTTTCCGAAGGTGCGCGCACTTACTTGCACAGCCTGGTGAGCAACTTCAGCGAAGCCGATGCGGCAGCGATCAAGGAGATCGAGAAGACCACCAACCACGACGTCAAAGCCGTGGAATACTGGATCAAGGGCAAGTTCGATGGCCGCCCTGAGCTGCAAAAAGCGGCGGAGTTTGTGCACTTTGCCTGCACCAGCGAAGACATCAACAACACCAGCCACGCCCTGCAAATCCGCGTAGGCCGCGACATGGTGGTGTTGCCGGCGCTGGACCGCATCACGCTGAAGCTGCGCGAAATGGCGCACCAGTTTGCCGATGTGCCCATGCTGAGCCGCACGCACGGCCAGACTGCCTCCCCCACCACCGTGGGCAAGGAAATCGCCAACGTGCTGGTGCGCCTGCAAAAAGCGGCCGAGAACATCGCCAACGTCAAAGTACTGGGCAAGATGAACGGCGCTGTGGGCAACTACAACGCCCACCTGTCCGCTTGGCCCGATTTCGACTGGGAAGCGTTTGCCAAGAATGTGATCGAGTCGCCCGAGCCCAAGGGCCTGGGCCTGACGTTCCAGCCCTATTCGATCCAGATCGAGCCGCACGACTACATGGCCGAGTTTTTCGATGCCGTGGCGCGTGCCAACACCATCTTGATCGACTTCTCGCGCGACATCTGGGGCTACGTCTCGCTGGGCTACTTCAAGCAGCGCCTCAAAGCCGGTGAAATCGGTTCTTCGACCATGCCGCACAAGGTCAACCCCATTGACTTTGAAAACGCCGAAGGCAATCTGGGTCTGGCCAACGCCCTGCTCAAGCACCTGTCGGAAAAGCTGCCCGTCTCGCGCTGGCAGCGTGACCTGACGGATTCCACCGTGCTGCGCAATATTGGCGTGGCGCTGGGTTACGCCACACTGGCCTACACCTCGCTGATGACCGGCCTGAACAAGCTGGAGCTCAACGAAGAGCGTTTGGCTGAAGACTTGGACCACGCCTGGGAAGTGCTGGCCGAGCCCATCCAGACCGTCATGCGCCGCTACGGCGTGGCCGGTGCTTACGAAAAGCTCAAGGAAGTCACGCGCGGCAAGACCGTGCTGGCGGCCGATTTGCACAATCTGATCCACAGCCTGGAAATCCCCCAGGCCGACAAGGACCGTTTGCTGGCCATGACGCCTGCGTCGTACATCGGCAAGGCCGCAGAACTGGCCCGCCGCGTGTAACCACACCCAACACGCAAAATCCATAGCTGCTGGCGCTTGATTAGCAAGCACTTCAGCACCAAAGAGCTGCCAAAGCGAGGAAAAACCAGCGCAGGCAGCTCTTACTTTTGAAACATTCTTTTCAGCCCGCCTGCGGGCGCGCACTGCGAGACACCCGCCATGGCCCTGAAATCCACGATTTACAAAGCCAATCTGTCGATTGCCGACATTGACCACAGCTACTACGCCGACCACAACCTGACCTTGGCGCGCCACCCCAGCGAGACCGACGACCGCATGATGATTCGCCTCGTCGCGCTGGCCCTCAACGCCTGGCAGCTGCAAGCCCTGTGCAACGGCGACGGCACCCTGGGCTTTGGCATTGGTTTGAGCGACCCCGACGACCCAGACGTGCACATCACCGACTACACCGGCCAAAAGCGCCTGTGGATTGAAGTGGGCCAGCCCGAAGAAAAGCCCATCAACAAGGCCTGCAACAAGTCGGACCACGTCATCGTCTACCCCTTTAACCACGCGGCCAACGTGTGGTGGAAGGGGCTGGAGGGCAAGGTGGGCCGCCAAAGCAAGCTGCAGGTGCACTACATTCCCTCCGATGTGGCGCAAGAATTGGGCAACCTGGCAGAGCGCAGCATGCAGCTGCAAGCCACCATCCAGGAAGGCCAGCTGACCCTGTCCAGCGACAAGGGCACCGTGTTTGTTGAGCCCGAGCGCTGGAAATAAGCCACGGCATCAGACTGCAGCAAGGGGCCGCCGCCTACAATGCGCCCCAGTTTGCATTCACTCCTCTATAAGACTTCAAGGCTGCCACCATGAACATCCTTCGCTTCTCCGACCTGTGCGCCCAAGGCAAAGTCCAAGGCCAGCGCGTGTTTATCCGTGCTGATTTGAACGTGCCACTGAACGACGCTGGCGAAATCACCGAAGACACCCGCGTGCGCGCTTCCGTGCCGGCCATCGAAATGGCACTGAACGCCGGCGCCGCCGTGATGGTGACCAGCCACCTGGGCCGCCCCACCGAAGGCGAATTCAAACCCGCCGACTCGCTGGCCCCTGTCGCCCAGCGCCTGTCCGAGCTGCTGGGCCGCGAAGTGCCGCTGGTCGCCAACTGGGTGGACGGCGTGGAAGTGCAGCCCGGCCAGGTCGTGCTGCTGGAAAACTGCCGCGTGAACGTGGGTGAAAAGAAGAACAAGCCCGAGCTGGCGCAAAAAATGGCCCAGCTGTGCGACATCTTCGTGAACGACGCGTTCGGCACCGCCCACCGCGCCGAAGGCACCACCTACGGCATTGCCCAGTTTGCGCCCATCGCGTGTGCAGGCCCGCTGCTGTCGGCCGAAATTGATGCACTGAACAAGGCGCTGGCAGCCCCCGCCCGCCCCTTGGCGGCCATTGTGGCGGGCTCCAAGGTGTCCACCAAGCTGACCATTTTGAAGAGTCTGGCCGACAAGGTGGACCAGCTGATCGTAGGCGGCGGCATTGCCAACACCTTCATGCTGGCAGCGGGTCTGAAGATCGGCAAGAGCCTGGCCGAGCCCGATCTGGTGGCTGAAGCCAAGGCCGTGATTGACGCCATGGCCGCGCGCGGTGCCAACGTGCCGGTGCCCACCGATGTGGTCTGCGCCAAGACCTTCGCACCCGACGCGGTGGCTACCGTCAAGCAAGCCACCGAGGTGGAAGACGACGACATGATTCTGGACATTGGCCCAGAAACCGCCGCCAAGCTGGCTGAGCAGCTGAAACAGGCCGGCACCATCGTCTGGAATGGCCCCGTGGGCGTGTTTGAGTTTGACCAGTTTGCCAACGGCACCAAGGTGGTGGCCCAGGCGATTGCCGAATCCCCCGCCTTCAGCATTGCCGGCGGCGGCGACACCCTGGCCGCGATCGCCAAGTACGGCATCGAAGACAAGGTGGGCTATATCTCTACCGGCGGCGGCGCGTTCCTGGAAGTACTGGAAGGCAAAACCCTGCCGGCCTTTGAGATCTTGGCCCAGCGCGCCAACGGCTGATCTATTTTTTAGCCCAATTGGCCTCTAGCGCTTATCCATCCAGCGCTAGCAGCTATCAAAAAAGCCACCTTGCGGTGGCTTTTTTTGTGGGGCGCTGGTGCTTTAGCTCAGCACGAAGGTGCCGCCCATCCACGCCAGATAGGCCAGCACGCCAAAGTACACCACGGTGAGCATGTGGCCCAGGTAGCCCAGCAGCACGAATATGCCGTCGCGCTGCATCATGCCCACGGTCAGCAGCAAAATGCCCACGGCCGGCACGGTGTTGGAAAACGGAATCAGCCCCAGCGGTGCCATCAGCAGCAGGCCGCCAAACACCAGCACAGCGCTGTTAAAGCGCTGCATGGCTGCGGTGGTGAGCGCAGGCATGCGGGACTGCAGCCAGCGTTCCAGCTTGCCCACAATGTTCACACCCTTGTGCAGCACGGGTTTGAGCTTGTTGGCATCCATACCCTTGTCCAGAATGCGCTGCGGCAGCCACGGCAAGCGGTCCAAAAACAGCGCAAATGCCAGCAGCACAATGGCCGCACCAAACACCGTGGACACGCCGGGGATCGACACGGGAATCAAGAACGGCAGACAGGCAATGGCACAGACCATGAGCATGCCTTCGCGCCCGCAGCGCTCCAGCAACTCGCGCAAGGTGATGGTGTCGCCGTGGATATCGTCAATGATGGAGGTGAGCAACTGGCTCAGCATGGGCTTCCTTGTGGTGGCTCGCCTGAGCAGGCCACGGTGTTCAACATGGCACTTATTGTCGCTTGCCCGCAGGCCACAAGACCGAGGCAATCGCCAACACCATCAGGCACACCGCCGTCCAGTCTTGCCAGTGCAGCACTTCACCCAGCCACCACGCGCCCGTGAACACGCCCAATACGGGGATGAACATCACGCTCAGCGTCGAGGCCACCGGCGGCAAGCTGCGCGCCAGCACAAACCACACCACCTGGGCAAAACCGACCACCAGCAGGCCGTTGAACAAGATGGTGCCCAGCGCCACCGCATCCGGGGCATGCCACAGCGCATGCTCCAGCGCCACGGCTGCCACCGTCAGCACCAACGCGGTGATCAGCATCATCCAAAAGGCCATGACCAGCAGCGGCGTTTGCATGGGGGCGCGGCGCATCATTTGCGTGCCCACCGCCCAGCACAGTGCGGCCAGCAAAATCAGCAAAGGGCCACTCGGGTTGCTGCCCAGCGCCCCCAGCTCATGCCACAGCAGCAGCATGACGCCGACAAAGGCCGCGCCCACGCCGCCCCATGCACGCAGGCTCAGGCGGTCGTGCCAGATCAGGCTGCCCAGCACTGCTGAAAAAATAGGCATGGTATAGCCCAAAATGGCAGCGCGCCCGCTGGAAACCAGGGGAATGGCCACGATCACCAGGCTGTTCCAGATCACCATGTTGAAAAACGCCAGCAGGCCCAGTGTCCGCCACTCGTCGCGCGGCACCCGCAGGGGCTGCCGCTGCACCCGCAGCACCACCCACACCACCAGCACACCCAGCCACATGGCCAGCGCACGAAAACTCAGCGGGGGGAAATGCGTCACCCCCAGCTTCATGACGGGCCAGTTCACCCCCCATATCAGCGTAAGGAGCACCAGAAGAACCAATTGTCGGGGGGTAAAGGCAGGCATAGGGCGTAGATTGTGCCCGCCACCTACAATTGCCGCTCATGACTTTTCTCGACATGCTGCGCGACGCGTCCACGCGCAACAACTCCATGCTCTGCGTGGGACTGGACCCTGAGCCTTCCAAGTTCCCCGCAGCCATGCGTGGCGACGCTACCAAAATCTACGACTTCTGCGCCGCCATTGTCGATGCCACCCACGATCTGGTGAACAGCTTCAAGCCGCAAATTGCCTACTTTGCAGCCCACCGCGCGGAAGATCAGCTGGAAAAACTGATGGCGCACATGCGCCGTGTCGCGCCCCATGTCCCTGTGATCCTGGACGCCAAGCGTGGAGATATTGGCTCGACCGCGGAGCAATACGCCAAGGAAGCCTTCGAGCGTTATGGCGCCGATGCCGTGACCTTGTCGCCCTTCATGGGCTTTGACTCCATCACGCCTTACCTCAAGTACGAAGGCAAAGGCGCCTTCCTGCTGTGCCGCACCTCCAACCCCGGTGGGGACGACCTGCAGGCCCAGCATTTGGCTGATCTGCCAGGCCAGCCCGCCATGTTTGAGCATGTCGCCAAGCTGGCCCAGGGCCCCTGGAACACCAACGGCCAGCTGGGTCTGGTGGTGGGCGCCACGCGCCCCCACGAGATTGAGCGCGTGCGCGCCGTAGCGCCGACACTGCCGCTGCTGATCCCCGGCGTGGGCGCGCAGGGCGGCGACGCCGTGGCCACCGTGAAAGCCGCGCGCATGGGCGGCGGCCCCATCATCATCAACTCTTCGCGGGCCGTGCTGTACGCCTCGCAAGGGGAAGACTTTGCGGCGGCCGCACGCCAGGCAGCGCTGGATACCCGCGATACGCTCAACCAAGCTGCCCAAGTCGCTTAACTTAAGCCACCGCTATCCCCCTCCCCACCCACACGGCGCAAGCCCTGTGGGTTTTTTGTTGCACGCGGCGCTAGACCTTCATCAAAGCGACATCAACAAAATCGCACAATCGTTCTTTTTTTCACAAAAAAGCGCCTTTCAGGTTGCTTTACCTAGGGTTTGCACAGAGGCGTCTCCCTCACCCTCCCACCACAATCCTCGCAAAGGGCACAGACCCTGGGCATGGGGAGGTGTGCCATCTACCGCCATGTCTGTCACTTTTCAACGTCACAAAGACAATTGCGCGGAGACAACATATGAGTGAGCGTCCATGGTTAGCGGCCTACCCTGAAGGGGTTCCAGCAGACATCGATCCCAGCAGCTATCACTCATTGGTGGCCTTGATGGAGCAGGCGTTTAAGGCCTATGCACCACGTTCGGCTTACTCCTATATGGGCAAAGACATCAGCTTCGGCGATGTGGACAGCCAAAGCCAAGCGTTTGCCGCGTACTTCCAGTCTCTGGGCATGCAACCGGGCGACCGCGTCGCCATCATGATGCCCAATGTTCCCCAATACCCGATTGCCGTGGCCGCCATCTTGCGCGCGGGCTTTGTGGTGGTGAACGTCAACCCGCTGTACACCGCCCGCGAGTTGGAGCACCAGCTCAAAGACTCGGGCGCGCGCGCCATTGTCATCATTGAAAACTTTGCCCACACGCTGGAGCAATGCATTGCCAGCACCTCGGTGGAACACGTGGTGCTGTGTGCCATGGGCGATATGCTGGGCACGCTCAAAGGCTGCTTGGTGAACTATGTGGTGCGCAACGTCAAAAAGATGGTGCCCGCCTTTCATTTGCCCAAGGCTGTGCGCTACAAAGATGCCATCCGCCGCGGCAGCAGTGCCACCTTCACCAAGGCCCATGTCGGCCCTAACGATATTGCCGTGCTGCAGTACACCGGTGGCACCACAGGCGTCAGCAAAGGCGCGGTGCTCTTGCACCGCCACATCATTGCCAACACCTTGCAGTGTGAAGCATGGTTCAACCCCGTGGTGAATAACCTGCGCAAGAGCGGCGAGCAGGTCACCAGCGTGTGCGCGCTGCCGCTCTATCACATCTTCGCGTTCACGGTGAACATGATGCTGTCCATGCACACCGGGGGCAAAAACATTCTGATTCCCAATCCGCGTGACATCAAAGCCACACTCAAGGAACTGTCCAATCACAAGTTTCACAGCTTTCCTGCAGTGAACACGCTGTTCAACGGCCTGGCGCACCACGCAGACTTTAATTCTGTGGACTGGAGCCACCTGAAGGTGTCCGTCGGTGGCGGCATGGCCGTGCAGGGGGCGGTTGCCAAGCTCTGGCTGGAAAAAACCGGTTGCCCGATTGTGGAAGGCTATGGCTTGTCAGAAACCAGCCCGGTCGTGAGCTGCAACCCCGTGACCGCCAAGGAATTCACCGGCACCATTGGTGTGCCGCTTCCCAGCACCTACGTGAAACTGGTGGGCGACGACGGCCACACCGTGACCGAGCCCGGCAAGACCGGTGAAATCGCCGTCAAAGGCCCCCAAGTCATGGCCGGTTACTGGCAGCGCCCGGATGAAACCGCCAAGGTGATGACAGCCGACGGTTACTTCCTCACTGGTGACATTGGCGCCATAGACGAGCGCAGCTTCATCAAAATTGTGGATCGCAAGAAAGACATGGTGCTGGTCAGCGGCTTTAACGTCTATCCGAACGAAGTCGAAGAAGTGGTGGCCATGTGCCCCGGCGTGCTGGAGTGCGCGGTAGTTGGCGTGCCCGATGAAAAAACCGGTGAAGCGGTCAAGCTGGTCGTGGTCAAGAAAGACGACAGCCTGACCGAGGAAGTGCTGCGCAAGTTCTGCCGCGAGAATATGACGGGCTACAAGCAGCCTCGCGTTATCGAGTTCCGCACCGAACTACCCAAAACCCCCGTGGGCAAAATCTTGCGCCGCGAACTGCGTTGATCGCAGCGCCGTACACTGGCGGCACACCCTTTATCCACGGCCCTTCGGGGCCGTTTTTCATGCTTTGTGATTTCTTATGACGCTTGCAATTTTGAGTGCACTGCCCGAAGAGCAGCATGGCCTTGCGCACGCATTGACCCACCGCCAAGAGGTGCGCCGTGCAGGTCGCCACTTTGTCAAAGGCCGCCTCCAGGGACTGGACGTGGTGCTTGCACTCAGCGGTATTGGCAAAGTTGCAGCAGCCACCACCACCACCACGCTGATTGAACACTTTGGCATTGAAACACTGGTGTTTACCGGCGTGGCGGGCGGTATCGGCACCGGTGTTCAGGTGGGCGACGTGGTGGTGGCCCAGCATTTTGTACAGCACGACATGGATGTGCGCCCCCTGTTTCCACGCTGGCAGGTGCCGGGCTACCCACACCCTACTTTTCACTGCCATCCCACACTCACCGAGCGCCTGCACCAGGCTGCGCTGGACTGCACCCGCACAGCCGCGCAGTGGAATGAGCCCTTGCTGCAAGGCCGTAGCCCGGCGGTGCATGCCGGGCTGATTGCCAGTGGCGACCAATTCATTGTCTCTGCCAGCCTTTCCCAGGCCATGCATGGCGACTTCCAAGCCGCAGGCCTGCATGCTTTGGCCGTGGAAATGGAAGGCGCTGCGATTGCACAGGTCTGTGCGGACTACGGCATCGCTTTTGCGGCGGTGCGCACCATTTCAGACCGTGCCGACGATGCCGCGCACGTCGACTTTCCGGCTTTCGTCAGCGCAGTGGCCAGCCGCTACGCCCTGCACATCGTTGCGCAGTTTCTCAGCAGCGAGCGCGTGTAAAGACGGCGGCCACGCTGGTTGCGGATCACGGATTTTCGCTACGGGATTCATGGGGGAATTCTCTAACCAATTCTTACAATGGCTGATTGGGCTGCGCTTTCTGAGTGCAACGGTGTGCTTTGATGCACATCTTTCTGCTTTTTTCGTTGATCCATCCATCTTCCAGCGCCTTCATGCAACCTATGGCCTTCGCCCATCTTTCCTCTTCCGCTTCGCGCAGCCGCTCCGTGGCACGCCGCGTCACGGCCATAGGCATCGCCATGATGGCCTTGATCCTGCTGATTTTGAGCGGGGTGGTCTCTACCATCAGCACCCAGACTGCGCGGGAGCAGCTCATCGCCAGCGTCACCCACACCACCGAGGGGCTGGTCGCCTCGATTGACACCGTCGATCAAGCCAACCGCCGCATGGTGGAGCGAGCTTCGTCTGCCTTCGCCCGCTATTTCGCGGGCACGGTGGAGCTGGACACCACAACCACCAGCTTGACCTTGGATGGGCAGGTGCTGAACGCACACTTTGGCGTGGTCGATCAGTTCAGCGAAGACACCGGCGGCGTGGCCACCATCTTTGCCCGCCAGGGCGATGACTTTGTGCGCATTAGCACCTCGCTGCGCAACCTGCAGGGCGAGCGCGTCATGCACACCTTGCTCGATCGCAACCACCCGGCCTATGCACGCATGCTCAGCGGGGCCCCTTATGTAGGACGCGCCAACTTGTTTGGCAAACCTTATATGACGGCCTACCAGCCGATGCGCAACGCCTCCGGTGAAGTGGTCGGAATTTTGTTTGTGGGCACCGATTTGAGTGCCTTCCAAGCAGGCATGCAGCAGCAAGTCAGCAACACCCGCCTGTTTGAACATGGCGGGGCGATGGTGATTGCCCCCGGCGCCCGTCTGGAAGATGCGGTGTTCATTGCACACCCCACGCACCAAGGCCAAAAAGTACTGGAAGTAGCGCCCCAAGCGCGCGCCTCCCTTGAGCAATTAGCCAGTCGTAGCGATGGATTTGCGCGTGATGTCACCGCCTTGCCCCCCGAGCAAGGCAGCCACCCCCTGGGCTGTGCTGCGCAAGACCCAGGAAGGCTGGTGGGTGATTACCGAGGTGTCCGATGACGAGGCCATGGCCGCACAGCGCCACGCGCTGATGCTGCTGTGGTGCGCCATGGCCGTAGCTTTGGTGGTACTGGCAGCGGGCCTGCTGTTCACGCTCAAGCGGGGTGTCTCCGCACCGCTGCATGAGTTAACCCAAGCCATCACGCGGATTGCGCAAGGCGATCTCACCCACCCTTTCCACAGCACGCGCCGGGATGAGGTGGGCGATTTGATCCACGAGGTGGAAGGCATGCGCCAGCGCTATGTCGACATGCTGCGCCAAGTGAATGTGGCCGCCCACAGCATTGCCAGCGCCAGCAGCCAGATTGCCCAAGGCAATGTGGACCTGTCGGAACGCACGGAAAACACGGCGCAAAGTCTGGCGCGCTCGGCCCAGAGCATCGAAGAAGTCACTCACGGCGTGCGCCAGTCTGCCGATGCAGCACGCCAGGCCCACCAGCTGTCAGAGGGTGCGGTGGAAGTGGCCTCGCGCGGCGGGCAGGTGGTCAGCAACGTGATAGCCACCATGGGGGCCATCAATGACAGCAGCCGCAAGATTGGCGACATCATCGGCGTGATTGATGGGATTGCGTTCCAGACCAACATTCTGGCCCTGAACGCAGCGGTCGAAGCCGCACGCGCCGGTGAGCAAGGCCGTGGCTTTGCCGTGGTCGCAGGTGAAGTGCGCACACTGGCTCAGCGCAGCGCAGCCGCCGCCAAGGAGATCAAGACGTTGATCAGCACCTCGGTGGACAAGGTGGAATCCGGCGCACGTTTGGTGCAAGACGCTGGCCAGACCATGGAGGAAATCGTGGGCTCCGTGCAGCGCGTGGGCGACATCATTGGCGAGATTTCTGCAGCTGCCAGCGAGCAAGCCACCCGCATCAGCCAGGTCAACCACGATGTGACGCAGCTTGATCAGCTGACCCAGCAAAACGCAGCCTTGGTCGAAGAATCTGCTGCAGCCTCGCAAAGCATGCGCGAGCAAGCCGCTCGCCTGGAAGACGCGGTCAGCGTCTTCCAACTGACGGAGGCCCCCGACGGCCACGGCCACCCCGGCAGCAGCATGCCCCCAGCGCTGCTGCAGCATTAATCTACCCACACCAGCCGCACCTGTGCAGCCCACGCAGCCACTGCTGCAGCGGGCTTGCGCAAGGGTGCACAATGCACGGATCAGCGGCCTGTGCGCCGCACTGCTTTCGGAGGTTCGCCATGAACGCACGCATGCCCTCCAGCGCTTTGAACGCCGCTCAAGCACTGGAACAAGTCAGCCAGAAGTGGGACAACGACATCGTTGGCCAGCTCAAGGACTACATTGCCATTCCCGCCAAATCCCCCATGTTTGCGCCCGACTGGGAGCAGCAGGGCCTGCTGGACACCGTGCTGCGCAACGCCGCAAGCTGGGTGCAGGCGCAGCAAGTGCCCGGCCTGAAACTGGAAATTGTGCGCATGCCCGGGCGTACCCCCGTGCTTTTTTTTGAAGTAGAAGGCACCCAGCCCGGCGCGAATGCCGCCGATGCCAACACCGTGCTGATGTACGGCCACCTGGACAAGCAACCCGAATTTGAAGGCTGGCGCAGCGACCTGGGCCCCTGGACGCCCAAGTACGAGGACGGCAAGCTGTATGGCCGCGGCGGTGCCGATGACGGCTACGCCGTGTACGCCAGCGTGGCAGCCGTGCAAGCCCTCAAAAGCCAGAACGTGCTGCACCCGCGCATCCTCGGCATTATTGAAACCGCCGAAGAAAGCGGCTCGCGCGATCTGCTGCCTTATGTGGATGCGCTGCGCCCCCGTCTGGGCAATGTGGATTTGGTCATTTGCCTGGACAGCGGCGCAGGCAATTACGACCAGCTGTGGCTGACCACCAGCCTGCGCGGCATGGCCAGCGGCACGCTCAAGGTGGAAATCCTCACTGAAGGCATTCACTCGGGCGACGCCTCGGGCGTGGTGCCCTCGTCGTTTCGCATCATGCGCCAGGTGCTCGATCGTCTGGAAGACAGCGCCACCGGCCGCATGCTGCCCGCCAGCTTCCACTGCGAGGTGCCCGCCGAGCGCCTGGCCCAGGCCCGCGCCACCGCCGCCATCCTGGGCGAAGAGACCTACCGGCGCTTCCCCTGGGCGCACCACGACTGCGGCGGCTCCACCCTGGTTGCGTTGCCCACCACCACCGACCCGGTGCAAGCCCTACTCAAGCGCACCTGGGAGCCCACGCTGTCCGTCACCGGTGCGGAGGGCTTTCCCACGCTGCAAAACGCTGGCAACGTGCTGCGGCCCTACACCGCCTTCAAGCTCAGCCTGCGCCTGCCGCCCCTGGTCGATGCTGCCACCTGCGTGCAGGAGATGAAGGCCTTGCTGGAAGACAACGCACCGTACCAAGCCAAGGTGACCTGGGAAGGCATGTCCAGCTCCAGCGGCTGGAATGCGCCAGATATGACGCCCTGGTTTGAAAATGCACTGAACCAAGCCAGCTGCGCCCACTTTGGCGCCGATTGCGGCTACATCGGCCAAGGTGGCACCATTCCTCTGATGAATTTGCTGAGCCAAGGTTTCCCCAAAGCCCAGATGATGGTCTGCGGCGTGCTCGGCCCCAAGAGCAATGCCCACGGGCCCAACGAGTTCCTGCACGTGCCCTATGCCAAGAAACTGACCGCCGCCGTGGCCCAAGTGATTGCGGCCATGCCCGTGACGCACCCGGCACACGCAACGTCTGAGGCAGGCACAGACAGCACAAGCGCCTGAGTCACCCCTGCCACATCAAAAAAGAAAGCACCTTGCGCAGGTGCTTTCTTGCTTTCAGGGCTTAAAAACCTTGAAATCTTTATAAATTGAACGCCAGACGCTCACTTTTACAGAGCATCTTCCTCACACAAGGCCGCTGCTTGGCGCGGCGCCCAGCCTGCTGGTGCAGCAAGTTCGCCAAACATCACCTGGTTGCGGCCCGCGCGCTTGGCGCTGTACAGGGCTTTGTCGGCGCGGTCCAGGGTAACTTCCAACATCTCGCCCGCCATATGCTCGGCCAGACCGATGGAGACGGTCATCTGCAGGCCCGGGGGGGCATCGGGCATGGTGGTGCCCTCCACTGCCGCACGCACCCGCTGCAGGGTGAGCATGGCGCCCGCCACATCGGTATCGCTGAGCAGCAGCACAAACTCTTCACCGCCCCAGCGCGCCAGCACATCGGAGTTGCGGATGTTGTCACGCACCGTTTGCGCAAACGCTTTCAAAGCCATGTCGCCCACGCCATGGCCATAGGTGTCATTGATGCTTTTGAAATGGTCAATATCCATCTGTGCCAGCAGCATGGTGCGCACACCCCGCACGCAGCGGCGCTGCTCCAGCTCCAGCAGTTCGCGCATGTGGCGGCGATTGATCAGCCCGGTGAGCGCATCGCGCGAGGCCAGCTCGCGGTTTTCCTTCAGTGCCACTGCCAGCTCCTGCCGCTGTTTGCGCAGCCGCCCGCGCAGCTGGTACAGACGCAAACTGAGCAGCATGCACCCCGTAAGCATCAGCACCAGCACCAGCGCATAGGCAATTTCAAGGGCCGGCTCGGTGCTGTTGTCGAGCTGGATGATGAACAGCACCGCCAACGAAAAAGCGCCCAGGGCATACAGCGACACCGCCACAATTTGCTTGGCGCGCAGATTGAGCGCGGCAAACAGCATGGTCACAGCCAGCAGGCCCGGGACGATGCCGCGCGCCTCCGCGGCCAGCACATAGGCCACCGCACTGCAGCTGATGGCCCAGAGAATTTGCTGAAACGTCATGGAGGGGTCGCGCCAGCGTGCGCTCCAGCCACACCGCACCAGCGCCGCCATCACCGTCAGACCGCCCACCGCCACCACCGACCACCACGCCATCGCCTGCAGCGGCGCCAAACCGGTGTAGCCCAGCCACAGCATGACGCCCGCACTGCCCAGCATGAGCAGCACCGCCAACATGGCCATGCTGGAGCGAACGCGCAGCGTAGGATCGGCGGAAAACAGCCAATCTATGCCGCGCTGGCTGAGAGTGCACAAGTTGATGTCCTTGGGGTTGGAGGACGCGGCGTCAGATTCTGTCATCCGGGCGTCACTTGTAATATTTGGTTACGCGATTCTGGACAGAGTCTAAAAATCAAACCCCAGGGTTTTCCTTGTGCAATGTGAACTAATGTTTACCTCCCGCAGCACTCCCGACCGAAAGTCAAAGACGGCGCCTTGTCCTACAAAGTGGACAACACCAAGGCTGCCAAAGGAGCCGTTTCTGCACGCAAGGTGCGTGACCCCAAGGTCACCGGCACAAAGCCGCTCCCCCGTGCCAGCGTCTCTTCTGCGGCCGTCAAACCGCCTTCTGGGCCAGACAGAAAGAACACCGGCTGTGCATCCTCTGCAGGCGCCAGCACTTGCTGCAGCGGCTGGGTGCCTGCCGCCAAGGAAAGTACCGCGCGCAGGCCCGGTGCTGGCGCTGGCTGCAGCCACTGCGCCAGCGTGACTGCTTCGTGAATCACCGGCACGCGGTTGCGCCCGCATTGCTCACAGGCCGCCACCGCCACGGCCTGCCAATGCGTGCGTTTTTTGTCCCCGCGCTCGCCTTTGAGCTTGAGCACGCTGCGCTCGGCCAGCAGCGGGGTGATGCTGGTCACCCCCAGTTCCGTGGCTTTCTCGACCAGCCAGTCCATGCGCTCATTGGCGGTAATGCCTGCCAGCAGGTGCACGGGGCGCAGATTCTCACGGTCTGCAGCCACATAGCTGTCCACACGCACCTGCACATCGCTGCGGCCCATGCGCAAGATGGTGGCCTGCCATTCGCCGCCGGGGCCATCTTGGCGGCCCTCAAACAAGGTGATGGTGTCGCCGGGCTGCATGCGCAGCACTTGCACGTGGCGGGCTGCTCCTGCAGGCAACTCCACGTCGAGACCGGCAGACAGTGGAAGGGGGCAGTAGAAACGGGGCATGGCAGCCTTAAAAAAAGAAGCTGCTGGCGCACAGCAAATAATGATTTCAGATAGTTTTTATTCTGAAACCAAGTATTTACAAGCGCTAGCAGCTATGGTTTTACATGCGCCCGTAGGCGAAGCCTACTTGGGGCTGAATGTTTTCGATCTGGTCAATCAAGCGCAGCAGCGGACCCAATTCACGGTAGCGGCTGCAGGTCGAGCGCAGGTAGTGGATAAAGCGCGGGGTATCGGCCAGGTATTTGGGCTTGCCATCGCGCAGCGTCAGGCGCGCAAAAATGCCGGCCACTTTCAGGTGGCGCTGCAATCCCATCCACTCCACAGCGCGGTAGAACTCGCCAAAGTCATCACCCCAGCCGCTGGCGCTCTTGGCACCCACCAGCCCGGCCTTGCGCGCCTTTTCCCAGTAGCGCACGGTAATGTCAATGACAAAATCCTCCTCCCAGGTCAGGAAAGCATCGCGCAGCAGGCTGGCGATGTCGTAGGTGATGGGGCCGTAGACCGCATCCTGAAAGTCCAGGATGGACAGCCCCTTGCCCTCTTGGGCGGGCAGCATCAGATTGCGCGCCATGAAGTCGCGGTGCACATAGACGCTGGGCGCCGAGAGATTGTGCGCCACGATGGCGTCAAACGCTTTGGCCAGCACGGCTTGCTGCGTATCGTCCAGCGTGGCCTTGCGGTGCTGGGCGATGTACCAGTCTGGAAACAATTGCAGCTCGCGGCGCAGCAAGGCCTCGTCATACACCGGCAACACACCGGGCTTGGAGGCCAGTTGCCACTGCAGCAGCAAGTCCGTCGCTTCGCGGTACCACGGCTCGGCAGCGCGGGGCTGCTCGGGGTTCAAGATTTCAATCAGCGTGCGGCTGCCCATATCGGTGAGCAACATAAAGCCGTTGGCCGCATCCCACGCCAGCACCTCAGGCACGGGCAGCCCCGCCTGCGCCATCAAGGCCTGCACTTGCACAAAAGGCTGGCAGTTTTCTTTGTCGGGCGGCGCGTCCATCACAATCAGGCTGTGGCCGCTGTCGGTATCAATGCGCAAGTAACGGCGAAAGCTTGCGTCCGCCGAAGCAGCGCGTAAACTTTGCGGCCGCAGCGCATGCTGCTGTGTCAGGCTGCTCAGCCATTGTTCAAACAATGCTTGACGGCCGGAATCGGCCCAAACAACGGTAGATGTGGGGAGGATAGGAGCGCTCATGGATAATCCGATTCTACAAACGGCCTGGATCCCCTCCGCGCTTGCCCTCTATCTCCGCCTTGATTGAATGCGCCTGTGAGCCCACACGCTTTTTCTTTGCCCCCACAAATTTCCTCGTACCGCCTGCGTCCGCTGGCGGCGTCCTTGGCAATGGCATGGGCCGCCACGGCGGCGTGGAACGCACAAGCTCAAAGCAAAGAGCCCACTCTGTGGGACACCGCACTGTCCGCGCCGCAGCTCAAAGCCAGCAGCCAATTGCAAGAAGCGATTGCACCTGAACTGCGCGACCAGCTGCCCTCCTACATCAAAGCCGATCAGATCTCCGGCCAGGCGGACATCAACGCGGTCCTGGAAGGCAGCGCTGAATTGCGCCGTGGGGACACCATCATCCGCGCTGACCGTGTTGAGTACACGGTGGCTGACGATACGGTGAATGCCCAAGGCAATGTGCACATCAACAGCGCCGGCAATGTGTACCAGGGCACGGCACTGAAACTGCAGGTGGATGCGTTCCAAGGCGATTTCACCGACGCCACGTACCAGTTCCTGGAAACCCAGGGCCACGGCGACGCCGACCGCGTGGAATTCATCGACCGCGACAACACCGTGGTCTACCGCGCCACGTACACCACCTGCCTGCGCGACGACTCCGCCAGCTGGGAACCCGACTGGGTGCTGCGCGCCAAGCGCATCACGCTGGACCGCGTTGAAGATGTCGGCGTGGCCTATGGCGGCGCCTTGGAATTCAAGGGTGTCCCCATCCTGCCTGTGCCCGCGATTAGTTTCCCGCTGTCAGACAAGCGCAAATCCGGCTTGCTGCCCCCCACCATTGGCATCGACAGCACCAGCGGCTTTGAATACAGCCAGCCGTATTACTGGAACATTGCGCCCAACCGTGATGCCACCATCACGCCCACGCTGATGTCCAAGCGCGGTGTGAGTCTGGGCACCGAATTTCGCTATTTGGAGCCGACTTACTCCGGTGTGCTCGATACGCTGTACATGCCCAACGACAAGCTGCGCGACCGGGATCGCTGGGGCTACAGCTGGAAGCACGCTACTTCTTTGTCTTCTCCTGTTGGCCGATTTGGAATCAACTGGAACCTGAACCGCGTAAGCGATGACAATTATTGGCGTGACTTCAACCGAATTCCAGGTCGCGAGAACAGCGCTTATTCCAGCACCGTGACAAGCGATACGTCTTTGCGACAACTAAGTAATGATGCACGAGTGTCATGGTCGCAAGGTAATCACCGCATTTCGCTTCTCGCTCAGAAATGGCAGGTGCTACAAGACCTCGATGCCATTATTGCTCCTCCTTTCAACCGCATGCCACAGCTGCAATGGCGTTATGACACGACCAGCTGGGCCATGGAAGGCTGGGATGTAGACATGATGGCAGACACCACGCGCTTTGAAGCTGACAGTGTTCGCCTTCGCAATGGCGCATTAATCTATAGCGCAAATCGGAACAATGGTCAGCGTAGCTATGCGCGAACCAAAGTCAGTCGTCCATTTCTTTTGCCGGGTGGCTTCATAACCCCCAAAGTGCAATTGCACGCCAGCACCTATCAGTTCGATGAAAATGTAGGCACAAGAGGCAGTAGCAAGTCCTTTGTGATCCCAACATTCAGCCTTGACAGCGGTTTAACCTATGAACGCGAAACCACAGTACTTGGCAATGCTTACACCCAGACGCTAGAGCCTCGGGCTTTCTATACCTATACACCCTTTAAAGACCAAAATATGCTGCCCCTGTATGACACAGGGCTGGCAGACTTTAACTTTGGATCCATCTACAGCGAGAACAGTTATACCGGCCGCGACCGCATTGCTGATAACCACATGCTCACGCTGGGGGTTACAACCCGCTATATCCATCCTGAAAACGGTGCCGAAGTTGCTCGCCTTGGTATAGCACAGCGACTTCATTTTGACGATCAAAGGGTTGGACTTTCTGCACAAGATCGCAACAGAAGTGAGAAGGGATGGTCTGACCTCCTGATCGGCGGTGGCATCTCCTGGAACAAACGCTGGAGTACGGATGCCCTGGTGCAATACAACCGCGACATCCAGCGCACAACACGTTCATCTATCAGTGGTCGTTACACCCCTGCTCCCTACAAAACGCTGAGTGCAGCTTATCGATACCAGCGAGAAAATAGTGTGCTAGCTAGCAATCCTGGCAGTGAGCAGGTGGACTTTGGCTGGCAGTGGCCTCTGAACCAGGGGCGCAAGAATGCTTTTGGCGAAGCCACAGGCGGCGGCCGCTGGTACAGTGTTGGGCGCCTGAACTACAGCATGCAAGACAAAAAGCTGGTCGATGCCATTGTCGGCTTCGAATACGACAGCTGCTGCTGGATTGGGCGTGTGGTGGTGGAGCGCCTGCAAAATAGCCGCACGGACTCCAACACCCGCTTGTTGTTTCAACTTGAATTCGTGGGCTTTTCTCGCTTGAGCTTGGGTGCTGACCCGATGCGTGAGCTCAAAGAGTATGTCCCAGGTTACCGCGCGCTGCGTGAAGACAAGGCGCCCACCCCCAGCCGCTTTAGCAATTACGACTAATGCCTTTTATGCGCCTTCTGATTTCTACGCCACGTCACATTGCCCTTGGCCTTGTTTGCGCAGCTGTTCTTTCGACATGGTCAGTGCAGGCGCAAAGCCTGCGTCCTGCGGCCAACGGCAAAACGCTCTCGCGAGCCTTGAGCGAATCGGCCCAGCCTTCTATGCAAGCTACCCCCACATTGCGCTCGGCGGACTACATCGTGGCCGTGGTCAATTCCGAGCCGGTGACCAACAACGAGGTACGCGCGCGGATTCAGCGGGTGCTGCAAAACCTCAAAGCACAAGGTGCGCAGCAATTGCCAGCCCCCCAAGAGATGGCCGGCGAGGTCTTAGAACGCCTGATTGTCGAGAAGGCGCAAATCCACATGGCCAAGGAAAGTGGCATCAAGGTCGACGACTATGCGGTCGACCAGGCGCTGGAGAACATGGCGCGTCAAAATGGCACCGATGTGGCCGGCCTGCGCCGCGAAATGGCCAAGCAAGGGGTGGATGAAAAGCAGTTGCGTGAAGAAATCCGCAACCAAATGCTGATGCAACGCCTTCAAAACCGTGAAGTCGATGGCCGCGTCAAAGTCAGCGACTATGACATTGACCAGTACATGGCCGAGCAACGCCGCCAAAGCGGCCAAACCGATATGGCGACCGCCGCCATCAATCTGGGCCACATTCTGATTACCGTGCCTGAAAACGCGAGCCAAAATGAAGTCGCTCAGCGCCAAACGCGCGCCGAAGAAGCTTTGGCTGCCGTGCGTCGCGGAGATGATTTCGCCAGCGTAGCTCAGCGCTACTCCGAAGGCGGTCAAGCCATCTTGGGCATGCGCCCAGCCAATCGTTACCCAGGCCTGTTCATTGAATCCGTCGCGAATACGCCTGTCGGCGGTATCGTTGGCCCCATCCGCTCCGCCGCCGGTTTCCACATTCTGAAGGTCGTCGACAAGAGCGCCAGCGGCGTACCTGCCGTGGTGACACAAAACCATGCACGCCACATCTTGCTGCGCACTTCGCCACAATTGGGGGAACGTGAAGCCGCTCAGCGGCTGGCCGAACTGCGCCAACGCATCGAAGGTGGCGCCCGATTTGAAGATCTGGCGCGCCAGTATTCGGAAGATGGCAGTGCCCAGATGGGTGGTGATTTGGGCTGGGCTGGCCCTGGCCGTTATGTGCCAGAGTTTGAGCAAGCTTTGAATGCGCTGCAGCCTGGCCAAGTCAGCCAGCCCGTGGTTTCACGCTTTGGTGTGCACCTGATTCAACTGGTGGATCGCCGCCAAGCCACATTGACGCCCCGTGAGCAACGCGAAATGCTGCGCGACGTGGTTCGCGAAGAAAAGCTCGAAAAAGCGCACGCCAACTGGCTGCAAGAGCTGCGCGGACAGGCCTATGTGGAATACCGCGAACCACCGCAATAAGACTTCTCCCGCGTGAAACATATTCCCCGCAAACGTTTCGGCCAGAACTTTCTGACCGACCACGGCATCATCGACTCCATCGTCAAGGCGATTGACCCCAAACCCGGCCAACCGCTGGTTGAGATTGGCCCCGGCCTGATGGCGCTGACACAGCCCCTGGTGGAACGCACCGGCCACCTCACCGTGATTGAGCTGGACCGTGACTTGGCTGCCCGCCTGCGCACCAAGCCCCAGCTCAACGTGATCGAGTCGGACGTGCTCAAGGTCGATTTCACGGCCTTGGCCCAGAGCCTGAACGTGCCCAAACTGCGCGTCGCAGGCAACCTGCCCTACAACATCTCTTCGCCCATCCTGTTCCACCTGCTGGAACATGTGGATGTTGTGCAAGACCAGCACTTCATGCTGCAAAAAGAGGTGATTGACCGCATGGTGGCCGATGCAGGCAACGCCGACTACGGGCGCCTTTCGGTGATGCTGCAATGGCGCTACGCCATGGAAAACGTGCTGTTTGTGCCCCCCGAAAGCTTTGACCCGCCACCCAAGGTCAACAGCGCCGTGGTGCGCATGGTGCCGCGCGAGCAGCCCGCTGCGCTGAACCCCAAGCTGCTGGAAGAGCTGGTGCAGGTGGCCTTTAGCCAGCGCCGCAAGATTTTGCGCAACACGCTGGGCAAATGGCTGGACGACAAAGGCTTTGCAGGCAACTTTGACGTGCAACGTCGCGCCGAAGAAGTGCCCGTGGCGGAATATGAAGCCTTGGCCGCACAGCTTACTCAAAAATAAGAGCTTTTGGCGCTTGCTGCATAAGCGCCAATGCCATATTTGACCCATAAAAAAAGCGCCCTGATGGGCGCTTTTTACGTGGTGGCCGCAGTTACAAAAAAGAGTAAAAGCAGCGAAAAGCAATCTTGCGCTCGGCCCAGTAGTCCGCCGCATCGCGAAAGCAATCCAGGAACTGCTCACGCACCTCTTTGTCAAACTTGTGCGCAATCGGCAACTGATCCAGCACCACCACAAAGCCAGGCTGGGGGCCCGCCTTGTGCAAGGGATCGGTCAGGCAGTCGTAGAGGGCATCAAAGTTTTTGCCAAAGTGCGCGGGAAAGTGAAACTGCACCGCAATCAAATCCAGCGCATCTTGCTTGGTTTGGGCGTGGGCTAAATTCGCGTACAGAAAATGCTGCCCCGTAGCTTGGGCCGCTTGCTGCAAATCCGCAATGCGGAAGGCACGAATAGATTGCACGATGTTGCTGCGCACACCCCGCAAAAGCTGCTGGGGCTCGGGACAAGACGGTGTGTCCATCTCCGTAATTCTTTCTATAGCTCGTAGTTGCCCACCCAAACCGGGGAGCGTAGGCGTAATGGAGAGCGCGCTGCCCCACAAGTTCCCGAATATGGCGGGGTGGAGTTCCCCCTCCAGGTCTAGAGCGCTCATGGCTGGATCTTCCGAAAACTGTTGTAGTGGTCGCTGGTGTAGTAACAGGCCTGCGGCTGCGTCGGCGGCTCCCCGCCACACACAATGCGCCGGGCCCCCCGATCTCGGGCCCACGGTGTTTTGACGGTGTATTCGCGGTAGTAGCCCCGTGGGTGGCTGGGCAACAAGCGCTCGCGGTTGCCAAACACGGTGCCGTCTTTGTCGTAAGGGAAAGGTCCACCCTTGAAAATCAGCCGGTAGGTGGTGCGCGCTTGCGAAGGCAGCTCTGCCAAAGACACCTCGGGAAGCGCTGTCGGCAACGGCCCCCGAGCCTGCAGTGCGGGAACAGCTGCCGCCAGTGCCACCCCCACCACCAGTGCACCCGCCGCCCGACATACCGGACGGACGATCACATTCCGCATCACGCAACACCTTTCAGAAATTCCGGATCAGCCCAGAAATTCGAGGAGCAAGTGTGACGCAGCGATATTCAAATTGCAAGAACAAAGGGCTGATCGCCATCAGCAACCAGCCCTTTTCTGCGATGGATTAACGACCGACGTTGGCGTCTGCAACCGTCAATGCCGTCATATTCACAATGCGACGCACCGTGGTGCTCGGGGTCAGCACATGCACGGGCTGGCTGGCACCCAGCAGCACTGGGCCAATCGCAATACCGCCACCCGCAGCTTCCTTGAGCAGGTTGTAGGAAATGTTGGCTGCGTCCATGTTGGGCAGCACCAACAGATTGGCTTCACCACTCAAGGTGCTGTTGGGCATCAACTTGCCACGCGCTTCGGCGTCCAGCGCCACGTCGCCGTGCATCTCGCCATCCACTTCCAGCCAAGGCGCTTGAATGCGCAGCAGCTCCAGGGTGGTGCGCATCTTCACCGCGCTGGGCTGGTTGCTGGAGCCAAAGTTCGAGTGACTCAGCAGCGCCACCTTGGGCTTGATGCCAAAGCGCATCATCTCTTCGGCCGCCATCATGGTGATCTCGGCCAGTTGCTCTGCAGTGGGGTCGTAGTTCACGTGCGTGTCCACCAGGAACACCTGGCGCTCGGGCAGCATCAAGCCATTCATGCAGGCGTACGTCGTCGCCCCCGCCTTCTTGCCAATCACCTGGTCGATGTAGTTCAGGTGCATATGGGTGTTGTGCCAGGTACCGCAGATCAGTCCATCCACTTCACCCTTGTGCAACAGCATGGAGCCAATCAGCGTCAGGCGGCGGCGCATTTCGATCTTGGCAATCGGCGCGGTAATGCCCTTGCGCTCCGTCATGCGGTGGTAGGTTTGCCAGAAGTCGCGGTAGCGGGGGTCGTCTTCCACATTCACCACATCGTAGTCTTTGCCTTGCTCCAGGCGCAGGCCAAACTTTTCAATGCGCTGGGCAATCACGGAGGGGCGGCCGATCAGGGTGGGGCGGGCAATGCGCTCATCCACCACGATCTGCACGGCACGCAGCACGCGCTCTTCTTCCCCTTCAGAGTAGGCCACGCGCTTCTTGGCGGCCTTTTTGGCCACCATAAAGATGGGCTTCATCACGGTGCCCGAGGCATACACAAAGGTCTTCAGGTGCTCGCGGTACGCATCCATGTCTTGGATGGGGCGCTTGGCCACACCGCTCTGGGCAGCTGCTTGCGCCACAGCTGGAGCCACGATCAGCATCAAGCGCGGGTCAAACGGCTTGGGAATCAGGTATTCCGGGCCAAAGCTCAGCGGCTGGCCCACATAGGCGGCTGCCACTTCTTCGGATTGCTCGGCCTCTGCCAGCGCTGCAATGGCGTGCACGGCGGCAATTTCCATCTCGGTCGTGATGGTGGTGGCGCCGCAGTCCAAGGCCCCACGGAAGATGTAGGGGAAGCACAGAACGTTGTTGACCTGGTTGGGGTAGTCCGTGCGGCCGGTGGCGATGATGGCATCGTCGCGCACAGCTTTCACGTCTTCCGGCAGGATTTCGGGGTTGGGGTTGGCCAGGGCAAAAATGATGGGCGTGGCCGCCATCTTGGCGACCATGTCTTTTTTCAGCACATTGCCCGCCGACAGGCCCAAGAACGCATCAGCGCCTTCGATCACTTGGCTCAGGGTGCGCAGGTCTGTCTTTTGCGCAAACTGGGCTTTGTCTTCGTCCATCAGCTCGGTGCGGCCTTCGTAGACCACGCCAGCGATGTCGGTCACAAACACGTTCTCGCGCTTCAGGCCCACTTTGAGCAGCAGGTTCAAACACGCCAGTGCAGCCGCCCCCGCGCCCGAGGCCACCAGCTTGATTTCTGCAATGTTTTTGCCCGCCACTTTCAGCGCATTGACCATGGCCGCAGCCACGGTGATGGCGGTGCCGTGCTGGTCGTCGTGGAAGACGGGAATGTTCATGCGTTTGCGCAACTCGCGCTCAACATAGAAGCACTCGGGCGCTTTGATGTCTTCCAAGTTGATGGCGCCAAAGGTGGGCTCCAGCGCGGCAATCACTTCCACCAGCTTTTGCGGGTCTTTTTCATCGATTTCGATGTCAAACACATCCACGCCGGCGAACTTCTTGAACAGCACGCCCTTGCCTTCCATGACCGGCTTGGAAGCCAGCGCGCCGATGTCGCCCAGGCCCAGCACAGCGGTGCCGTTGGAGATCACACCCACCAAGTTGCCACGGCTGGTGTACTTGAACGCGGCCGCAGGGTCTTTGACGATTTCTTCACAAGGCGCCGCGACGCCGGGCGAGTACGCCAGCGCCAAGTCGTGCTGGTTGGCCATGGGCTTGGTGGCAGCAATAGCAATCTTGCCGGGCTTGGGAAACTCGTGGTATTCCAGTGCAGACTGGCGCAGCAGTGCGCGTTTATCGGGCAAGGCGGGGGTGGTGTTCTCTGGCATATCGTCTCGTCTCCCAGGACGCAAAAGTGGTGATTGCACCAATCCATCTTTGCGGTGCAACCTTTGGAATTTATCGAGCCATTGTAGGTGGTTGCTATCAAAAACAGGGGGTGCTCAGGTGCTCCCTAGGGTCAAACACCTTCAACCCAGAGCACCTCAATCGTGGTTCACGAAATTCAGCAAACCGACAGCTTGCAAGTGCAGTGCCCGCATAGAAGCCGCTATGCTCGGCATCGTTAACACCACTAAACATTGATTAGGGAATCTAATGAAGCAGTCGGCACATTCTTCTGTTGCGATGTGGCGCGCCACTTTGGGCGCCGTGACTTTGGCTGCGGCCAGCCTCAGCGGCGGCGCCCACGCCGCCGACGCTTACCCCAGCAAGCCCATCACGCTGGTGATTCCTTTCTCGCCGGGCGGCTCGACCGACATCTTGGGCCGTTTGCTGGCACAAAAGCTGAGCGAAGGCATGAAGGCGAATGTGATCGTCGAAAACAAGCCTGGCGCGAACGGCACCATCGGTGTGGACCGCGTGGCCAAGTCGGCACCCGATGGCTACACCGTGGTGCTGGCCGACGTAGGTGGCATGGCGATTTCCACCAGCCTGTACCCCAAGCTGCCTTACCAGCCGCTGAAGGACTTGGTGCCCGTGAGCCTGGTGGGCCGCAGCCCCTTGGTGCTGACCGTGGGCACCAGCAGCCCGCTCAAGTCGCTGGCCGATTTGACGGCCAAGGCCAAGGCCAACCCCGCCAAGCTAAACTACCCCTCCTCGGGCACCGGCGGCCCCAACCACATGGGCAGCGAGTTGTACGCCATGCAAGCCAATGTGAAGGTGACCCATGTGCCTTACAAGGGCAGCGCGCCATCGGTGGTGTCGCTGGTGTCGGGTGAGACGGACTTCGGCTTTTTAACCGCCGTCACCATCAACGCCCAGCTCAAAGCCGGCAATCTGCGTGCACTGGCCGTAGCCCATGACAGCCGCCTGCCTGCCATGCCTGAAGTGCCCACCATGGACGAAGCGGGTCTGAAGGGCTTCACCGCCGATGCATGGTTTATGGCCGCCGTACCCGCAGGTACGCCCCAGCCCATCATTGACCGCCTGTACCAAGAGATTGCCAAGATCCTGCCGCAGGAAGACGTCAAGGCCAAGCTGGACGCCGTGGGCGTGCTGCCCGCAGGCCTGAGCCCCCAGGCGTCGAGCGAATTCCTGTCCAAGGAAATCGTCAAATGGCGTGAAGTGGTCAAGACCGCCAAGATCACGCTGGACTAAGCCTGCTGGCCAGCGGCCCAACCATCCCCTTGCCTTGCTGGGCAAGGGGATTTTTTTATGAGCATGCAGCGCTTTATCAACAAGCACTTGCAATACTTTTCACCTTCAAAGCTACGTATTACCAGCGCAAGCAGCTACTTTTTTAGATTTTTAGAGGTGACTTGGCGCCAGGCCTGCCAGCCGCTGCAGCAGCCACGATCCAAACCGCTTCCATGCTGTAGAGGTCATGCATAACTCCTTGGGCTTACGCACATCCAGCGGCAGGGCGCACGGCGCGCTGTGCCTTGTGCTCCCACAGCTTCTCGTGCACAAAGAAAAACAGCATCTGCACCGTAGGCTCCAGCAGACTCAGCGTCAGGGCCATCCACCAGTCACCCGTAACCGCATACGCCACACCCGCCGCCACCACCAGGTGCACCGCGTAGTAGCTGGCCATTTTGGCCAAGGTGCGCCAGCGCTGCAGCGGCACGCGCAGCCACGCGGTGTCATGCACAAAGTACGCCACGGCCTGCACGCTGGGCTCCAGCAGGCTCAGTGTCAGCGCAGCCAGCCAGTCGCCCGTCACGGCATACGCAACGCCTGCCGCCACCACCATGTGGACGACGTAGTAACTGCCGGTCTTGCGCAGTGCGCTTGCGTTCTTGTGCAGCAGATGATGGATGTGGGACATGGCGGGGGATGTACGAAAGAATGAGTTCAAATGATAGTTAATATCAATTCATATTTGAATTCGATAGTTTCTATACTCTGAATAATGACAAGCTATCCGCCGCAGCCGCTGCCACCGCGTGAAATTTTTTGACCCAGTCTTGATAAGTTGCAGGATTTGTCCTACGCACCGTGCTGGCAGGGCAAGATACGGCCCCCTCCTTTGCTCACGCTGGCTGCCATGTGGATCCGTTTTCTCTCTGACGACATCGCTTACGTGCCTATGCAGTGGGCATGGATGAACCCCACCTTGGTGGCCGTCAGCATTGCCGTGTCGGTGCTGACGGCCATGCTGGCACTGGGGCTGGCAGGTGCTGCGCGCCAAGGCCGCTACCGCCGCCTGTCACAGGCTGCGGGCACTGTCAGCCTGGGCGCGGGCGTATGGGCCATGCACTTTATCGGCATGCAGGCGTTCACGCCCTGCGGCTCCGGCAGCTTTGCACTGCTGCACAGCGCGCTGTCTTTGCTACCGAGCCTGCTGGCCGCAGGCTTTGTGCTGCACACCCTCACGCGCCCCGCGCTGCGCTGCAGGGATGTGATCCTCAGTGGCCTGGTGCTGGGCCTGGGCGTGGCCGCCATGCACTTTTGGGGCATGCGCGCTTCCGAGGCCACACACTACATGGACTACGCCCCCACGGGCCTGGTGCTGGCGCTGACACTGGGCATCGCCTTGGCGATTTTTTCCGTCACGGTGTACTGCCGCTTGCAGGAGATTGGCGCGAGCGCTATCACCACGGTGCTGCTCAGCGGCAGCGTCATGGGCCTGTCCACCGCCTGCCTGCACTACATCGCCATGGATGCCATCCACCTGCCCGTGGGCTTGGACCCCGCAGGCAGCGTGCCCCGTGAAAGCCCTTGGACACCGCTGACCATCGGCGCCAGCATTTGCCTGCTGCTGGGCTTTGCGCTGCTGGCGCTGAACATGGCTTTGCGCTGGCGCCAGCTTTTCTGGGACATCCGCCGCAGTGAGGCGCGATTGCGTGCCGTGGTCGACACGGCGGTGGACGGCATCATCATGATTGAAGGCGATGGCAGCATCGTGGCCTTCAACCCTGCGGCTGAACAATTGCTGGGCTGGAAAGCGGCAGACATCCTGGGCCGCAACGTCAGCATCCTGATGCCCGCGCCCCACCGCCAGGCGCACGATGGTTACCTGCGGCACCACCTGGCCACCGGCCACACCAACATCATTGGCTCGGGCCGGGAAGTGCAAGCCCTGCACCAAGACGGCAGCTTGATTGATGTGCGCCTGGCCGTCGGCCCGGTGGCACAGGCAGACAAACCCTTGTTCGTCGGCTTTTTGACCGACATGCGCCAGCGCAAAGCCATGGAATCTTCGTTGCTGCGCAGTGAAGAGCAGCACCGCACCCTGATCAGCAACATGCCCGGCGTCACCTTCCGCCGCGTTGCACAGCCGGCATGGCAGCCCCTGTTCCTCAGCACGCCGGTCGAGGCACTCACGGGCTGGCCTGCAGAAGCGCTGCTGGCACACACCCAACCGATGGAGCAACTGCTGCTGGAGAGCGACACCACCGCACTGCACCAGGCGGTCACCGAGGCGCTGCAAGCGGGCGTGTCCTACGCCTGCGAATACCGCCTGCGCCACCGCGATGGCGACATTCGCTGGGTCACCGAAAGTGGGCGCGGCGTTTACGACGCGCAAGGCCAGGTGCAGTGGATCGATGGCGTCTTGATTGACCACACCGAAGCCAAAGCGCGCAACGCCGAATTTGAAGGCACGGTGGCGGCCATCAACCGCGCCGTGGCCGTGGTCGAGTACAGCCTGGACGGGCATGTACTCACCGCCAACCAGAACTTTTTGAAGCTGTTTGGCTACACCCTGGATGAGGTGCAAGGCCAGCACTACCGCTTGCTGTACCCCCAAACCCCCGCCTTCCATGCGCAGGCTGCGCACATATGGAGCACGCTGCAGACCGGCGCTTTTGCCAGCATTGAATGCCAGGCGCTGCGCAAAGGCGGCAGCACTTTTTGGGTGCAAACCACCTTCAGCCCCATCTTGGATGCCAATGGCACCACCTTGCGCATCACCCAGTTGCTGAGCGACATCACCGCCAGCAAAACCCTGGCAGACGCCTTGCTGCAAGCCAAAGAAAAAGCCGAAGCCGCCGCTGCGGCGCGCAGCACATTTCTGGCCAATATGAGCCACGAAATCCGCACGCCCATGAATGCCATCATTGGTTTTTCAGAAGCGCTGCTGGACACGCCCTTGCGCCCCACCCAGCAACGCTATGTGGACACGGTGTACCGCTCGGCCCGTTCCATGCTGCGCCTGCTCAACGACATTCTGGACACCGCCAAGCTGGACAAAGGCGCCGTCGACCTGGAGATTACGGATTTCTCGGTGGCCGACGTCTGCAATCTGGTGATTGGTGCACAACGCATTCAGGCTGAGAAAAAAGGTCTGCAGCTGCTGCTGCACATACACCGCGAAGTGCCGCGCTACCTGCAAGGTGACGCGCTGCGCATCCAGCAAATCGTGACCAACCTGATGGGCAATGCCGTCAAGTTCACCGAGCGTGGCCATGTGCGCCTGGAAGTGGGTTATGGCCAAGGCACGCTGCACCTGCGCATCCAAGACACAGGCATCGGGATTACTGCCGACAAAATCGAACACATTTTTGCGCCTTTTGCGCAAGCTGATGCATCCACCACGCGCCGCTTTGGCGGCACGGGGCTAGGTACCACCATCTCGCGCCAATTGGCGCAGGTGATGGGCGGCGATATCCACATCCGCAGCACCCCGGGCCAAGGCACGGAATTTCATGTGCAGCTGCCGCTGCCGCAAGGCCAGGCGCCACACAACGTCGCCGCGCCCGCGCCCGCGCTCTTGACCCCCCTTCAAATTTTGGCAGTCGATGATGTACCGCAGAACCTGGAGCTGCTGCAACTGGTGCTGCGCCGCCACGGCCACACCGTGCATCTGGCCCCCGACGGCCAGGCAGCCGTGCGCATGCGCCAGACCCAGCCCTTCGACCTGATCTTGATGGATTTGCAGATGCCGCACATGGATGGCATGGAAGCCGCGCGTGCCATTCGTGCGTGGGAAGCGGACACCGGCACCGCCGCCATTCCCATCATCGCCCTGTCTGCCAGCGTGCTGGCGCAAGACCGCATCGCCTCTGACGCAGCGGGCATGAACGGTTTTGCAGCCAAGCCGCTGGAGCCCCACCAACTGATGCTGGAAATCGCCCGTGTGCTGCCGCGCCCCCCTGCCAGCCCCCCTGCTACTGCAGCTGCGCCCTTGCCTGCCGAGGCACCGCTGCCCCTGGATGGCATTGTGGCCGACTGGCACACCGGCATGCAGCTGTGGGGTGGGCAGGCCGCGCTGCGTGCGGCGTGGGCCCGCTTTATGGCAGAGCAGCACAACCGCATGCAAGAGCTGCGCACCTTGGTGCTGCACAACGATGCGGCCACGGCCGCCGCCATCGTGCACCGCATGCGGGGTGCCGCAGGCAATTTGGCGTTGCCGCAACTGCATGCGGTGCTGACCGCGCTGGAAAACGCAGCCCACCACCACGATGCGGCCGCGTTTGACCAGCAGTTGCCGGCCTTGGGCTCGGCACTGGCCCAGGTGGAGGCCTTGTTGCGCGCCACCGAAGCCAGCTTCAGCGCAGCCGCACACCCCAGCGCTTTGCCCACACCACCCCTGTCGCAAGCGGCCTTGGCCCCAGCGGAAGTGGTGCAACTGCAGGCGGCCTTGCAGGCCGTGGCCCAGTCGCTTCACAACGGCGAAATTGACAGCGCATCACTGCAGTGCCTGGACCAGTGGCTACCAGCCTCGCAGACGGCCCCGCTGCAAGCGGCGCTGGATCTGTTTGACCTTGACCAAGCGCTGCACCAGGTGCAGCTGCTGCTGGCTGCGCTTTCCGCTTTTGACCCAAGGAATGTTCCCGATGTTGCCCAGCCATGAAGACCGTAGGCCACGCCTGCTGTTGGTGGACGATGAGCCCACCAATTTGCATGTGCTGCGCCAGATTCTGGGCGACGACTATCGCTTGCAATTTGCCACCGATGGCCCCAAAGCCCTGCAACTGGTGAAGCTGCAAAAGCCCGACCTGATCTTGCTGGACATCATGATGCCCACCCTCAGTGGCTATGACGTCTGCCGCCAGCTCAAGGCCCACCCACAGACGCAGGACATTCCGGTGATTTTTGTCTCTGCACTGTCCGAAACGGGCGATGAAACCGAGGGCTTTGAGGCCGGGGGGGTGGACTACATCACCAAGCCCGTGCGTGCCCCCATCGTGCGGGCGCGCGTACGCACGCACCTGTCGCTGGTCAGAACCGAGGCCCTGCGCCAGTCGCGGCTGGAGATCGTGCAGCGCCTGGGCCGTGCCGCCGAGTACAAAGACAACGAAACCGGCATGCATGTGCTGCGCATGAGCCACTTCGCCCAGGCGTTGGCGCTGGCGATTGGCTGCTCGCCCGAATGGGCGGAGGACTTGCTGCACGCCGCGCCCATGCACGATGTGGGCAAGATTGGCATTCCCGATGCCGTGCTGCTCAAACCTGGCCCGCTCACCGAGGCCGAATGGCACACCATGCGCCAGCACGCGGCGATTGGCGCCGCCATCATTGGCGAGCACGACAGCGGCATCTTGCAGCTGGCACGCAGCATTGCCCTGACGCACCATGAAAAATGGGATGGCACAGGCTACCCCGCTGGCCTGCGGGGCCTGGAAATTCCGCTGGCGGCACGCATCGTGGCGATTGCCGACGTATTTGATGCCCTGACCTCCGAGCGCCCCTACAAACACGCCTGGTCGGTGGATGACGCCATGGCCCACCTGCAGGCCCAGTCCGGCAGGCACTTTGACCCCGATTTGGTGCCCGTCTTCCTCACGCTGCGCACAGAGCTAGAAACCATTCGTGCCCGTTGGCGAGACGAGGCGCCCGAGCCTGCGCTGGAAGACTGCCTTGGATAATGGCGGGCATGACTGTGTCTGCTTTGCCCTCACCCTGGGTGCTGCGCCCCCTGAATCCGCACGATGTTGACAGCCTGCTGCATATCCAAACCATTTGCTACGGCAACGCGTTCCTTGAAAGCCGTGAAGTATTTCGCCAGCGCCTGACGGCGCCGCACCACTGCTCGGTCGGGGTGGTGCGCGCCGGAGAGCACACGCTCCAGGCGTATCTCGCGGCCTACTGGTCCACCCTCGGCAAGATCACGCCGCTTGATGGCCCCTTCACCCCGGCCACGGCGGGCGATCCCGTGCTGTACCTGCACGATATGTCGGTGCTGCCCGAGCTGTCGGGCCAAGGCGTGGCCCGTTATCTGGTGCAGCACCTGATGCACCAAGCGCGCCAGCGGGGGCTGCGCCACGCGGCACTGGTTTCCGTGCAGGGCTCCCAGACCTACTGGGAACGTCAAGGTTTTTCTGTATGCCCCGTGCTGGATGCACAACAGTCCATGCACCTTGAAACCTACGGCGATGGCGCGCTGTACATGACAGCAGCGCTCTAATTTCTGATAGTTGCGGCGCTGACTGACAAGCGGCGCCTCCAGCGTCGCGATAATGCGCGCATGCCCAACCGATGGAAACCGAACGTCACCGTCTCTGCCGTTATTGAACGCGACCAGCGTTTTTTGCTGGTGGAAGAAAATACCGCTGACGGCTTGCGCCTGAACACCCCCGCCGGTCACCTGGACCCTGCGGAAACCCCCTTGCAGGCCTGCGCCCGCGAAGTGCTGGAAGAGACCGCCTACAGCTTCGCGCCCACGGCCGTGGTCGGCATCTACATGAACCGGTTCATCCGCACCCGCACCGGCTCCGACATTACCTACATGCGCTTTGCCTTCACCGGCGACCTGGGCCAGCACCATGCGCACCGCGTGCTGGACGAAGGCATTGTGCGCACTGTGTGGCTCACGTTGGAAGAGCTGCAAGCCACCGCCCACCTGCACCGCAGCCCCGTAGTGCTGCAGTCCGTGCGTGACTACCTGGCCGGCCAGCGCTTTGACACCCGCCTGATTCAGGCCGACCCCAGCATCTACAGCGTGCCCGAGCCCACGCCGCACACCCAGGACCTGCTGGCGCACCTGAAATAAACCATAGCTGCCTGCGCTGGTGCAGACTGCACTTCAAACACAAAATATGCGGAAATCACCATTTTGCAAGCGCCCGCCGCTCTTTTTTATGCAGCACTGGCCCAGCGCGACTGGAGCCACGTAGTAAGCGGTTAACACCCACGCCCGCCGCGCTTTCCTACCATGGAGGCAGCCCGCACCGAACGGGCCACCCCCCCCCATCCACCGGAGACCACCATGGCAGGCAAGAAAATTTTGATGATTTGCGGCGACTACTGCGAGGACTATGAAACCATGGTTCCCTTCCAGACGCTGCTGGCCGTGGGCCACACCGTGCACGCGGTCTGCCCCGAAAAAAAAGCGGGTGAGCAGATCAAAACCGCCATCCACGACTTCGAAGGCGCGCAAACCTACAGCGAAAAGCCCGGCCACAACTTCACGCTCAACGCCACCTTTGCCGACGTGAAGCCCGAGCAGTACGACGCCCTGGTCATTCCCGGCGGGCGCGGCCCCGAATACCTGCGCGGCTACGAAAGCGTGCGCGCCGCAGTGCGCCACTTTTTCGACAGCAACAAGCCCGTGGCCGCCGTCTGCCACGGCGCGCAACTGCTGGCGGGCGCCGGCGTGCTCAAGGGCCGCACCTGCTCGGCCTACCCCGCCTGCCGCGCCGAAGTCGAGCTGGCCGGTGGCACCTATGCCGACATTCCTGTCGACCAAGCCCACACCGAAGGCAACCTGGTCAGCGCCCCCGCCTGGCCCGCCCACCCGGCCTGGATGGCGCAATTTCTGGCGTTGCTCGGCACCAAAATTTCACATTGAAATTCGGCTTTTGCGCAGTGCTAACAAGCGCTGGCAGCTATTGCTTTTGAAAGCGCCTGCGCACAAACCAGCTTGACGCCACCCGCACCGGGCCACACCATGGCCCGGTTGGTTTTTCCGGGAGTGCGCCATGTGCCAAGTCTTTCTCAGCGCGGATCCGCAACTTTGGGCCCACCGCGCCCGTTCCATCCGCCTGCATGGCGTCGCCACCAGTTTGCGGCTGGAAAACCTGTTCTGGCAGGTGCTGCAAGACATTGCCACGCGTGACGGCTACAGCGTGCCCCAGCTATGCACCAAGCTCTATGACGAACTGCTGGCCGAGCGCGGGGCCGTCGACAACTTCTCCTCGTTCCTGCGGGTGTGCTGCACGCGCTACCTGGCCCTGCAACTGAGCGGTGAGATTCCGCAGGATGTGCGCATCCCCATACGCACGCTCACCCCATCCAGCCACCGCAGCCCACCTGCCCCAGCGCACACGCTGCACCATTGAGCCACCCGATGGTGCGGGCGGCGACACACCGCCGCTATTGCTAGTACGAGTGCGAGCGCCGTGGCGACTCCTATTGCGATGGCCTGCCAAAGCGCGCCTGCACGTGCCCCCAAGGGTGCCCCGCGTGCGCCACCTGAACAGCCGCACCACAGGCGGGGGTCCAGAGGGAAAAACACTTAAAAATGCTTGCACGCTTTGATAGATCAGCGTGAGCAGCTATCAAAACAAGTCATGGTGGTGGCTTGTTTTTTGCCGCGCGTCTTACGGGCTGGGTGCCTGCTCCAAGGCTTCTGCCTGCAAGAAGCGGCAATGCGGAAACCGCTCACAGCGCAAGAAATAACGCGCCATGCCAGCACTATCGGGCAAGCTGCGGCGCACCACGCTGTCGCCACAGGCCGGGCAAGGCGCGGGCTCCAGCAACGGTGCGGCCAGCGTGGGCGGCACCAACGCTGGCTGTGGCGGCGCGGCGGCCAAGTGGGCCGGCGCCAGTGCAGGCTGGCGCGGCATAGCCGGTGCTTTGGGTGTCATCCGTGGCTGGCTGGGCATGACCTTGCGGCGCGCGGTGCTGGTCGAAGGCAAGGCGTGGCGCTGCTGCAATTGCGCGACATGCGCCTTGTGCGTGCTGCGCATAGGCTCCAAGCGTTGGTGCGACAAGGCGCTGACCAGCTGCGCCACGGCAGGGGTGTCCAGCACCTCCTCGCGGTAGCTGCGAATCAGCGCCGTCACCGCCCGCCCCTGCGTGACATGGGCGGGCATGGCGGTTTTGAACTGGCAGTCGCCCGTAAACACCACCACCGAATGCAAGTGCTGCAGCGGCAGTTGCAACAGCTCTTCCAAGGCCTTGATATGGCCCCAGTTCTGGTGCAAGGGGCTGGGAAAGCTCGTGCGGTGGCGGTAGATGGTTTGTGTCCATGTGCGCTGTTTTTCGCCGCCAAAAATCCAGCCCCGCAGGTGCTTGGTCTCCAGCACAAACACGCCATAGGGTGAGATCACCACATGGTCAATCTGGGTGGTGCTGCCGTCTTGCCGCCGCAAGGTGATGTTGTGCGCGCAGTGGTAGTGCTGCGCGTCCAAATCCTGCGCCAGCCAGCGCCGCACCTTGTATTCGCCCCACCAGCCTTTGAACGCCGCCGAGCGCACCAGCACCGACAGCAGCATGGCCCCCAGCGCCAGCCCCAAGACCAGCCACATCCCACCCTGCACTTGTTGTAGTACCGCAGCCATCACTATCCTCTCTGAGTGAGCGGCAAGCATAAGGCGCATGAAAAAGGAGCCACAAGGGCTCCTTTACAACACTGCAGTCGCTCTGGGGCGTCAATTCAGCGCCATGCTCAGTTTGCGGCGGTAGCTGTTGACCAATGCGGTCATCTCATCTTGCTCGGCCGTGTTTTTGCCCAGCAACTCAATGCCGCCCGCGCTTTTGCCGGGCACCGCATCTTGCTTTTTGGGTTTGGCGGGAGCAATCAGCTCCAGGATGGCGACGAACAGCTTGCGGGCGGCCTGGTCGTTCCACGCCTTGTCGCGCATGATGATTTCCAGCAATTCGTCCATGCTGTGCGTCCACTGTCCTTCCGCCGCCAGCACCTGGGCCTTGGCAAAGCGGGTGTCAAAGTCGCGCTTGTTCTGGGCAATGGCGGCGTCGAACTGCGCCCACTCCCAGTTGCCGCGCTCGTCTTGCTGCACAAACCGCATGCACTGCAGCCACTGCTGCAGCGCATCAAACTGCAGCGGCTTGGGAATGCGCTTGAGGGGTTCGTGCAGCAAGTCTGCGGCTTGCTCGTAATCGCCCGTGGTGATGAGCAGGCGCACATAGTCAAAGCGTGCATCGTCGTTGCTGGGGTCGGCCTGCAGGGCTTCGGCCAGCTTGTGCAGCGCAGCCTGGGTGTCTCCCGACTGCAGCAACTGCTCGGCTTCATCCACCTCGGCTTCGGCGGCCAATTCGTTGGCGCTGGGTAGGTGCTTGTCCAAGAACTGGCGCACCTGGCCTTCGGTTTGCGCGCCCATAAAGCCATCCACCGGCTTGCCTTCCACCATCAGCACACAGGTGGGGACGCTGCGAATGCCAAACATGCCCGCGATCTGCTGGTTGGCATCGACATCCACCTTGGCCAGTTTGAAGCGGCCTGCGTATTCGACCTCCAGCTTCTCCAGCGTGGGCACCAGCGTCTTGCAGGGGCCGCACCATGTGGCCCAGAAGTCCACCAGCACGGGCACCGCCATCGAAGTGGCAACCACCTCGGCTTCAAAATTTTCAATGGTGATATCAATCATGGATCTGTCCCTGTGCAGTGCGCCCGGTGCGCACCGCGTTGTCGTCTGCGCCGCAGCGGCGTACAGCGCGCATTCTCTTCGCAATTGCGCACGATTCCTACACATAAGCCTGTTGCGCGGAATTTCAAGCCTGCGCCAAGGGCGACGCCCCCGCTGAGCACGCGTCCATCGGGGGATGGCCTTAAAATCGCGGGCTCCACTAGGCCGGGCGGCTTGCCCTGAAGAACATGAACCCCATCCAAGTTGGCGTGGTCATGGGTTCCAGCAGCGACTGGGACACCATGCAACACGCAGTTGCCATCCTCCAGCAATTCGGTATCGCTTTTGAAGCGCAAGTGGTTTCGGCCCACCGCATGCCGGACGACATGTTCCGCTTTGCCGAGGCTGCGGCCGAGCGTGGCCTCAAAGCCATCATCGCCGGCGCCGGCGGCGCGGCCCACCTGCCCGGCATGATTGCCGCCAAGACCACCGTGCCCGTGCTGGGCGTGCCCGTGGCCAGCCGCCACCTACAGGGCGTGGATTCGCTGCACTCCATCGTGCAAATGCCCAAGGGCGTGCCCGTGGCGACGTTTGCCATCGGCAACGCCGGTGCCGCCAACGCGGCGCTGTTTGCCGTGGCCCTGCTGGCCAATGAAGACCCCGCGCTGCGCGCCAAGCTCGAAGCCTTCCGCGTCGAGCAGACCGAAGCTGCCCGCAATATGACCCTGCCGGTGAACGCATGAGCAACACTGATGTGATCCTGCCGGGTGCCACGCTGGGCGTGCTCGGCGGCGGCCAGCTGGGCCGCATGTTTGCCCATGCTGCGCAAGCCATGGGCTACTTCACCGCCGTGCTGGACCAGGACGCCACCAGCCCTGCCGGTCTGGTCAGCCACCACCATGTGCGCACCGGTTACGAAGACGCGCAGGGCCTGGCCGAGCTGGCCCAGCTGTGCGCGGCCGTCACCACCGAATTTGAAAACGTACCCGCCGGCTCTTTAAACAAGCTGGCCGAGCGCCTGCCCGTGTCGCCCGCCGGCTCAGCCGTGGCGATCGCCCAGGACCGAGCCGCCGAGAAGGCCCACTTTGTGAAGTGCGGCGTGCCCTGCGCGCCCTACGCCGTGATCGAGACGGCCGAGCAACTGGCGGCCGTCAACGACGCGCTGCTGCCCGGCATCCTGAAGACGGCCCGCATGGGCTACGACGGCAAGGGCCAGATCCGCGTCAAGACCCGCGACGAGCTGGTGGCGGGCTGGAACGAACTGGGCCAAGTGGCCTGCGTGCTCGAAAAAATGCTGCCGCTGGTGCACGAATGCTCGGTCATCGTGGCGCGCGGCCGGGACGGCACCATCGTCCACCTGCCGGTGCAGCGCAACCTGCACCGTGACGGCATCCTGGCCGTGACCGAGGTGTATGAAGGTAATCTGCCCGCAGCGCAGGCGGAGCAAGCGATAGCAGCTGCGAAATCCGTAGCTATCGGCCTCGACTACGTGGGCGTGCTGTGCGTGGAATTCTTTGTGCTGGACAACGGCCAGTTGGTGGTCAACGAGATCGCCCCGCGCCCGCACAACAGCGGCCACTACAGCCAGAACGCGCTGGACGTGTCGCAGTTCGAGCTGCAGGTGCGCTGCATGACCAACCTGCCCCTGGTGCAGCCGCGCCAGCACAGCGCCACCGTCATGCTGAACCTACTGGGCGACCTGTGGTTCAAGCACGGCGACACCGCCCAGACGCCCGCCTGGGAGCAGATCCTGGCCCTGCCCGGCGCCCACCTGCACCTGTACGGCAAGGTCGATGCCAAGCGCGCCCGCAAGATGGGCCACCTGAACATCACCGCGGCCACGCCCGAGCAGGCCCGCGCCACTGCGTTGCAGGCCGCCGACATCCTCGGCATCCCGGCGTTTTAAGGAACTGACGTGATTCTGGATGGAACGCTGGACGCCTCGGTGCAAGCTGCTGCGCGGGCCCTGCAACAAGGCCAGCTACTGGGCCTGCCCACCGAAACGGTCTACGGCCTGGCTGCGGACAGCGACAACGACGCGGCCGTGGCGCAGATCTTTGCCGCCAAGGGCCGTCCGGCCAACCATCCGCTGATCGTGCATGTGGCAGATAGCTCGGCCATCACCCGCTATGCCCAGGCCGTGCCGGTGTTTGCCCAGCAGCTGATCGACGCGTTCTGGCCGGGGCCACTCACCTTGATCCTGCCGCGCCTGCCGCAGGCCGCCCAGGCATCGACCGGCGGCCAGGACAGTGTGGGCCTGCGCTGCCCCTCGCACCCCGTAGCGCATGCGGTGCTCAAGGCCTGCCAGCAACTGAACCCGCCGGTCTGGGGGGTCTCGGCTCCCAGCGCCAACAAGTTCGGCCGCGTCAGCCCCACCACGGCCCAGCACGTGGCCGCCGAGTTTGGCGACGATCTGCTGGTGCTGGATGGCGGCGCCTGCGAAGTGGGCATTGAATCGACCATCGTCGACTGCACGCGCGGCGTGCCCGTGCTGCTGCGCCCCGGCGCCATCACGCGCGACGACATTGAACGTGCGTGCGGCACCCGGCCACTCTCGAAAGAAGAGCTGCCTGCGCAGACCCCACGGGCGTCTGGCACACTTTTGGCCCATTACGCGCCGAACGCCAAGGTGCGCCTGATGGAGGCGGGGCAGCTGCAAGCGGCTTTGGAGGTACTGGGTGCGGCCGGCAAAAACATTGCCGTCTACCACCGCAGCCCGCTGAAAACGGCCGCCCCTGCCATCCACCTGCGCCCCATGCCCGATAACGCCCTGGCCACGGCCCGTGAGCTGTTTGGCACGCTGCGCGACTTTGACGAGTTAGGCGCCCAGCTGATCTGGATTGAGACCCCGCCCGACAGCGCCGACTGGGAAGGCGTGCGTGACCGCCTGCAACGCGCTGCGGCAGCTGGCTAACGCCAACACCCCAGTCGCGAAAAAAGCCGGTAGCACCTCAACGGTGGCTACCGGCTTTTTTTGTGTGACCTACGCGCCACGGCACAGCGCAACGGGCGCCCACAGGCAGCCCCTCTGCTCTGCGTAAGGCGCCTCAGGGGGCACCATTAATCCTGCGCCACCCAGTCCACCAAGGCATCCATGACGGGCCGCGCAGCGCCCGCGTTGGGGTGGTTGATCAGGGCCACCAGCACATAGCGCTGCCCACTGTTGCCATGCACATAGCCCGCCAGGGCGTTGGTGTCACGCAGTGACCCGGTCTTCAAATGCGCGCTGGCGCTGGCTTTGCTGCGGCGCAGCGTGCCATCCATGCCCGAGATCGGCATGGAGGCCACAAATTCCGGCATCACCGACGAGCCCCACGCTGTTTGCAGCATGCGCCCCAGCGCCTGCGCGCTGATGCGCGCATGACGGCTCAAGCCGGCACCGTTTTCTACCTGTGGCATCTCTGCCGCTGGCCATCGCAGCTGCCACCACTGTGCCAGCGCTGCGCGCCCGGCTTCCAAGCTGCCCACGCCCATACGCTCTTTGCCCAAGGTCAGCAGCACTTGCTGGGTCATCACGTTGTTGCTGTATTTGTTGATATCGCGCACTACTTCCGCCAGGGCGGGGGACTGGTTTTCCCACGCAGGTTTCAGCCCTGCTGGCACCACGCCGTCACGCACGCTGCCCGTGAGCTGCCCGCCCATGCTGCGCCACATGCCTTCCACGGCCTTGAGGGCAAAACTGTTCGGGTCTGGCAAGGCGATGGCCCAGTTTTTATCGCCGCAGCTGGCGGGGTAACGGCCGTGGAGCTCAATGCGCTGCGGGTCACTCCAGTCCGCCTGCAGCTGGCTGCGCCAGTCACCACATGCGGTGCCGGGGGGCGCCAGTGGCACACTGGTGGGTGCCTGCAGCTGGCCCATGGGCAGCTCATAGTGAATGCGTGCCACGCCCGCTGCCCCATCGGGGATAAAGCCCAGCACCTGCGTTTTGTAGTTGATCAGCAGGGCATCCGGCCCCGCGTTGTAAGGCTTGAACGGCTCACCATCAAAGGCCGCTGCATCATGGCCCTGCACCTGGAAGGCCGAGCGGTCCACCACGATGTCGCCCACAATCACTTTCACGCCCATGCCTTGCAAGCGCCCCAGCATGAGCCACAGGCGCTCGGACACCAGCTTGGGGTCGCCAGCGCCCTTGATATAGACCGTGCCGCGAAAAGCGCCGTTGTCCACCACGCCATCCAGGTACACCGGGGTGCGCCACACATAGGTTGGGCCCAGCTGCTCCAAGGCAGCGTAGGTGGTGACCAGTTTCATCACCGATGCGGGGTTCATGGCCTGCATGGCCTGCCAGGCCAGCCGTGCGGGCTTGCGGCCTTCCACCGGCGCCACGTACAGCGAGACGGCATCGCGCCCAATCTGGGCGCGCGCCAAGGCGGCTTCCACCGGGGGGGGAAGGGACTGCGCCAGCACATGACCAGCACCGGCCAGCGCCACGCTGGCCACACTCAGGCGCAGGCTGCGCCACATCAGGGTTTGCAACATAGCTGCAAAGTGTAGTGGCGGGCCACGCGGTTTTGGCGGGGCCGCTGCACGCAACACCGCCACGCGCCCGATAATTGAGCGCTTTGGCGCCTTGGCGCGCCGGGCTTACCTTTGCAGCGCGCACCATGAATTTGCTTGCTTTTGACACCAGCACCGACACCTTGTTTATCGCCATCCAGCGTGGCGACCAGCTGTGGCAACACCAGGCAGCCGGGGGTGCCAACTCGTCGGCCACCCTGATCCCCGCCATCCAGGCCGGGCTGCAGGCTCTGGATCTGAAGCTCGTCGACCTCAAGGCGATTGTGTTTGGCCGTGGCCCCGGCTCTTTCACGGGCTTGCGCACCTCCTGCGCGATTGCCCAGGGCCTGGCCTTGGGCGCGGAGTTGCCCCTGCTGCCTATCGACACCTTGCTGGCCGTGGCGGAAGAAGCCCGCCACCAACACGGCTGCACCGATGTCATGGCCGTGCTGGATGCGCGCATGTCCGAGGTCTACCACGCAGGCTACCGCTGGGCCGACGGCCTGTGGCAGGCCACGCACGCGCTGGGCGTGTGCGCGCCCGAAGCCTTGACCGTGCCCGCCCCCTTCGTGGTGGTGGGCAATGCCCAAGCCGCCTATCCAGACCGTCTGGCCCCTGCGGCCCAGCACCTGGCCGCCCTGCCCACAGCCACTGCCCTGGTCCGTCTGGCACCCACGCTGATTGCCGACGGCCACTTGATTGAAGCCTCCTACGCGCTGCCGCTGTACATCCGCGATAAGGTCGCCAAAACCACGGCAGAGCGCGAAGCCGAGCGCCTAGCCACAGAGCCACCACACCCGCACGCATGATGCACCCCCAGCTGCCCCCCGCTTCCACCAACACCGGTGCCGTGCTGCCGGATGGCTTGCCTGCGCCTGGGGCGCAAAGTCACCGGGTGGTGCCACTGACCGAAGCCCTGCTGGATGCCATCTTGCCGATTGAACAGGTGGCTTATACCCACCCGTGGAGCCGTGGCAACTTTGCCGATGCCCTGCGCAGCGGCTACTGCGCCCAGGTGCTGATGCAAGGCGAGGCCGTGCTGGGTTACTTCATCGCCATGCAGATCCTGGATGAGGTGCACCTGCTCAACATCACCGTCTCGCCCCTGCACCAGAAACAAGGGCTGGGCCGTGAGTTGCTGGACATCTTGGCCCACTGGAGCCGCCACACCGCCAAAGCCCAGTGGCTGTGGCTGGAGGTGCGTGAGAGCAACACGCGCGCGCGCCACATCTATGAACGCCACGGATTTACCCAAGTCGGCGCACGCAAGAAGTACTATCCGCTGCACCATGGCGAGCGTGAAACCGCCATTTTGATGAGCATGCACCTATGGCCCTGAACCTCGACCCCCGCCAACGCGCCATGCTGCAGGAGATGGGCATCACCCTGTGGATGCCCACCGCTGCCTCGCCTGCCGCACCTGTGCCGCAGCGCGAAGCCGTGGCTGTGGTGGCCGCGCAGGAGGTCGTAGCCCCAGCGCACCCGGCCGTGGTCCCAGCACCTGTAGGGGGGGCTTCTGCCCCTACCGCGCCATCGCCAGCACCCATGGCCCCTGCCTTGCCCGCAGTGGCTGCGGTGACGGTAACAAGCCGGGCAACCCCTGCGGCGCCCGTCACTGCTGCCGCCAACGAGGCCCTACCCAGCACCGAATGGCAGATTGCCCCCGCCGTGCAGGCTTACCCCGCCGCCACAGGGGGCAGCCCGCAGGATGCATGGCTGGTCATTTGGGAAGCGCCCAACCCCAGCGCACCGCTGGAGGGCGACACGGGCAAGCTGCTGCACCACATGCTGCGTGCGCTGTGGCTGCACCACAGCCCCCATGTCTGGATTGCGGGCGTGCAGCGCCCTGGCCATGAGGCATTGCCTGTTGCCGGGGTACCTGCGCAACCCGTGGCGTGGCAAAGCCTGTCCCAGGGCTTGGCGGCCCATGTGCAGCACACCCAGCCCGCGCGCATTCTGGTGCTGGGGATGCACGCAGCACGCGCCGTGCTGGGCAGCGAAGAAGCGCTGGGCCGCCTGCGCGCCCAAGTGCACCAGGTGCAGCACATTCCCACCGTGGTCAGCTATGACCCGGCCTACCTGCTGCGCTCTCCCCATGCCAAACCTGCGGCCTGGGCCGACCTGTGCCGCGCCCACGCCCTGCGCCCACCCTCTTCGTGATGCCTGTGTGCCGGCAGCACCTGCCGCTGCACACTGCGGGCAGCCCCGGCATAATCGCGGGCTTGTCATATTTTCGAGATATCACCGTGGAAACCTACCCTAGTTGGTAGCTTCCATCCTCTCCCAAGGCCTTGCGGCATGAGACTGGATTGGAAGCGCCCCCAATCATTCCCCGCTAAAGCCACAACAACATTTGGGAGAGCCGTATGCTCAATATTTTCTCGCTGTCCAACGGCCGTTTGGTTCAGGAAGAAATCGAATCACTGGAAGAACTGGCGCAGTTTCAGCCCATCTGGGTGGACCTGGAGTCGCCCACCCTCGAAGAAAAGCGCTGGGTCAAGCAGCACTATGGACTGTCCATTCCCGATGACGCGATGGACCTGGACATTGAAGAGTCCGCCCGCTTTTACGAAGAAGACAACGGCGAGTTGCACATCCGCAGTGACTTCTTGCTCGACGATGAAGAAGACCCGCGCAGCGTTCGGGTGGCCTACATCCTGAACCAGCACAACACCGAGCTCAAATCCTGCGGCGTGCTGTTTTCCATCCACGACGAAGACATTCCTGTCTTTCGCCTGCTGCGCCTGCGCGCGCGCCGCGCGCCGGGGCTGATTGAAGATGCCAAGGACGTGCTGCTGAAGCTGTTTGACGCCGACGCCGAATACTCTGCCGACACGCTCGAAGGCATTTACGACGACCTCAAGCACGTCAGCGCCCGAGTGCTGGACGGCAACGTGACCGATGATTACGCGCAAGAAGTGCTGGCCGATATTGCCCGCCAGGAAGACTTGAACGGCCGCATCCGCCGCAACATGCTGGACACGCGCCGCGCCGTCAGCTTCATGATGCGCAGCAAAATGCTCAATGCCGAACAGTTTGAAGATGCGCGCCAGATTCTGCGCGACATTGAGTCGCTGGACAGCCACACGCAGTTCCTGTTCGACAAGATCAACTTCTTGATGGACGCCACCGTGGGTTTCCTGAGCATCAACCAGAACAAGGTCATCAAGATCTTCTCGGTGGCCAGCGTGGCCTTGCTGCCCCCCACCCTGATTGCCAGCGTGTACGGCATGAACTTCCGCGTGATGCCAGAGCTGGAGTGGACCTATGGCTACGTCTACGTCATCTTGCTGATGATTGCCAGCGCCGTCGGCCCCATGCTGTACTTCCGCAAACGCGGCTGGCTCAAATAGCACCGCGCGCAAAAAAACAGAGCGCCTTGCGCTCTTTTTTAAGTGTTTTCAGCCGTTTTTTATATTGAAAACAAGAACAGACGCGCGCCAAGCGCTCTCTTTTTTTCATTTCGGTATCACCCAGGTTTACAGCAGCGTAGCCATCCAGGCCAGCCCTTGGCTGGTGTCTTGGCGGGGCCGGTACTCGCACCCCACCCAACCGCTGTAGCCCAGCGCATCTATCACGCTGAACAGATAGCGGTAGTTCAGCTCCCCCACATCCGGCTCCTGGCGCTCCGGCACGCCGGCAATCTGGATATGGCCTACGCGCCCCGTGGGCAGGTACTGGCGCAGCTTGCTGGCCACATCGCCTTCAGTGATCTGGCAGTGGTACAGGTCCATCTGCACCTTCAAATTGGGGGCTGCCACGGTTTGCGCCAGGCTGTGCGCCTGGTCTTGCGTTTGCAGGTAGTAGCCGGGCATATCGCGGTGGTTGATGGGCTCGATCATGATGTCCACCCCCACATCGGCGGCGGCCTGCGCCGCCCAGCGCAGGTTGGAGAGCACGCGGCTGCGCAGCGCATAGCGCGCGGCGCCATTCGGGATCAGGCCGCTCATCACATGGATGCGTGGGCACTGCAGCACTTGCGCATAGCGCAGCGCCTCCCACACCCCGTTGCGAAAGCTGTCTTCTTGCCCGTTCAGGCACAAGGTGCCGCGCATGCCCGCATCCCACGCCTGCGCCATTTCTTGCAGGTTGCGCCCCCCGGGCGGTGCGTTGAACAGCACTTGCTGCAAGCCATGCTTGTCCAGCAGCTCGGCCAGTTCCTCGGCAGGATAGGCATAGGGAAACAGGTATTCCACCGCCTGAAAACGATCTCGGGCAGCCGCTGCAAAGCGGGCCAAAAATGGCAGTTCGGTGTACATCAGGGAAAGGTTGGCAGCAAAGCGTGGCATAGGCGGATTATCAAAACTTCTGGGCGGCACGCTGTCACGCCCGTTGGGCCATTCAGTGCCGCACAGACCACGAGTACATCAAAGACTTGGCGTTCAGTGAAGGCTGCGCTGGCACAAGCTCGCTGGCAGGCCTAACCACGCTCCAGACAGAACACCGATGTGCTGGCGCGCAGATTGGGCAGCGTGCGGATGATTTTTCCTTCTTGCAGGCCAAAGGCATCCACCACATGCAGGCGGTTTTTGTGGGCCAGCACCTCAAAGTCTTTGAACGTGCCCACGCGGATGTTGGGCGTGTCATACCACTGGTAAGGCAGATGGCGCGTCACCGGCATGCGCCCGCGCAATACCGAGAAACGGTTGGGCCAGTGCGCAAAGTTGGGAAAGCTGATCACGCTCATGCGGCCCACACGCGCGGTTTCGCGCAGCATGGTCTCGGCATTGCGCAGGTGCTGCAGCGTGTTGATCTGCAGCACCATGTCAAAGCTGTTGTCATCAAAGATGGCCAGGCCTTCGTCCAGGTTGAGCTGCAGCACATTGACGCCACGCTGCACACAGGCCAGCACATTGGCATCGTCAATCTCGACGCCATAGCCTGTACAGCCCCGCTCGCGCTGCAAAAATGCCATGAAGCTGCCATCGCCGCAGCCCAGATCCAGCACGCGCGCGCCTTGCGGCACCAGTTGGGCCAATGCTTGCATCGTTGGGGTGGCAGTCATGCGGCGAACTCCTTGGCAATACCTTCAAAGTAAGCGCGCATGGCGCTCAAATAACGCGGGTCATCCAGCAAAAATGCGTCATGCCCGTGGGGCGCATCGATCTCGGCATAGCTGACATCACGGCCGTTTTGCAGCAGCGCCTGCACCATCTCGCGGCTGCGGCCCGGGGCAAAGCGCCAGTCGGTCGTAAAGCTCACCAGGAAGAACTTGGCCAGGCTCTGGGCCAGCGCAGCTTTCAAGCTGCCGCCGTACTGCTTGGCGGGATCAAAATAGTCCAGCGCCCGCGTAATCAGCAAATAGGTGTTGGCATCAAAGTAGCCGCTGAACTTGTCGCCCTGGTAACGCAGATAGCTCTCGATCTCAAACTCAATGTCTTGCGTGGTGAACTTGATGTTCGGCCCTTCGCGCAGCGCGCGGCCAAATTTTTGGTTCATCACATCGTCACTCAGGTAGGTGATGTGACCAATCATGCGGGCAATGCGCAGCCCCCGCTTGGGCACCACGCCATGGGCATAAAAGTCGCCGCCATGAAAATCCGGGTCGGTCACGATGGCGCGGCGTGCCACTTCGTTGAAGGCGATGTTCTCGGCGTTCAGGTTGGGCGCACTGGCCACCACCACCGCATGGCGCATGCGCTCGGGGTATTGCAGCGTCCAGCTCAAAGCTTGCATGCCGCCCAGACTCCCTCCCAGCACCGCCGCCAGCTGCGAGATGCCCAGCTGATCCAGCAAAAGTGCCTGCGCGTTGACCCAGTCTTCCACCGTCAGCACCGGGAAGCTGGAGCCATACACCTCGCCCGTATCCGGATTGGTGTGCATCGGGCCGGTCGAGCCAAAGCACGAGCCCAGGTTGTTCACGCCGATGACAAAGAACTTGTTGGTGTCCACGGATTTACCGGGGCCAATCATGTTGTCCCACCAGCCCTCGCTCTTGGGCTGGCCTTCGTACACACCAGCCACGTGGTGCGAGGCATTCAGGGCATGGCAAACCAGAATGGCATTGGATTTGTCGGCATTGAGTTGCCCGTAGGTCTCAAATGCCAGGGTGTAGTCGCGAATGCTTTTGCCGCTTCGCAGCGGCAGCGCATCCGGAAAGTGCATGGATTGGGGTGTGGCGATGAAGGACATAAAAAAACCCGGCATCGCTAAAAACGAGGCCGGGTTGGGATATGCGGTTTCGTCTTTAGCAGTATTTGTAAAGCGCCCGCAAGCAGAAGCAAATCAGCGCATGAGACCCATTATGCCAAACCCGGCACGCTCTGGGCGAATAAAGCTACCAGCCCCAGCACCAAGAAAATGACCGCAGAGATGACATGTACCAAGCGAATTGGCACCTTTTTGACCAGCTTGTCACCCAGCCAGACCACGGGCGCATTCGCCAGCATCATGCCCAATGTGGTGCCCAGCACCACCCACAGGTAGGCGTTGTACTGCGCCGCCAGCATGACGGTGGCAATTTGGGTTTTGTCCCCCATCTCGGCCAAGAAGAAAGCAACCACGGTGGTGCCAAATACCCCCCAGCGCGAAAAGCTCTTGACCGCCTCATCCTCAAGCTTGTCTGGAATCAGCATCCAAACTGCCATCGCAATGAACGACAGCCCCAAAATCCAGCGCATGACATCGGGGCCAATGAAGGCATTTACCCAAGCGCCCACCGCACCCGCCAAGCCGTGGTTCACCATGGTCGCGACAAAGATGCCCAGAACAATAGGCCAAGGTTTACGAAAACGTGCGGCAAGCACCAAAGAGAGCAACTGGGTTTTGTCGCCCATTTCTGCCAGCGCAACAATACCAGTGGATACGAGAAAGGCTTCCATGTGTGGGACGTAGAGATACAGGCTGGCTCAAGCGCACATTGACTACCACCGTGCCAGCCATAGGAACGGTTGCAGTCAATGGTCTTGCCCAGCTTCTGTCGAAGCCGCATGCACCATAGCGCTGAGCGCCAAGTCTGTTGATACATGCTTTTGGCGCGTTGCACGCCAAACGGACTACTCCCCAAGGACTTCGCTATTGTAGCTATTTGCAACCTCTATTACGCACGCCGCCCCCGGGAAAGCCCGCAAACTATGTTGTATAGGAGCATAAATTTGACAAAAACCCCATTGTCTGCGTGACAGCTTGCCTCATAATGGCTTCGCTCACGAATGCGATAGCACATGAGCAAGTGCGTTTGCGTCTCTAAGGTAGGTCACATCAAGTTGGCTTTCGGTTAGGGCTCCATCGCGTTTTAAGTTTTTTTCTAGGAGTCCAGCATGGGCAACAAACTGTATGTAGGCAACCTGCCTTACGCTTTCCGCGACAACGACCTCGAGCAGGCGTTCTCCGAATTCGGCGCTGTGCAAAGTGCAAAGGTCATGATGGAGCGCGACACTGGTCGCTCCAAGGGTTTCGGCTTTGTGGAAATGGGCAGCGATGCTGAAGCACAAGCAGCTATCCAAGGCCTGCACGGCCAAAACTACGGCGGCCGTGATCTGGTTGTGAACGAAGCTCGCCCCATGGAACCCCGCCCTCCCCGTAGCGGTGGCTTCGGTGGTGGCAATGGCGGCGGCTTCGGCGGCGGCCGTGGCAACGGCGGTGGCGGCTACGGCGGTGGCCGCGGCGGTTACTAAGCCAAACCTCTAGCGCTTAATCAGCGCTTTGGTAATAAAAAAGGAACCTTAGGGTTCCTTTTTTATTTGCGAAACCTATTCTTACTCCTGGCGCTTGTCATTTATTAACTATTTCACCAATAATATTTATGCAGTTATTTATTTTCCGCATTCAAATAGTTCAAATATTTTGAAATAAAAAAGCATTGGTTTAACGGCACAGGAGTACGTGATGGGTATGAAGTTGTACGTGGGAAATTTGCCCTACGGGGTACGTGATCATGATCTGCAGCAATCCTTTACGCAGTTTGGCAATGTGGTAAGTGCCAAAGTCATGATGGAACGAGACACTGGGCGTTCTAAAGGATTCGGCTTTGTGGAAATGGGCAGTGATAGCGAAGCTCAAACTGCAATTCAGCGCATGAATGGCCAGCCTCTGGGTGGCCGCAGCCTGGTGGTTAATGAAGCGCGTCCGATGGAGGCAAGCGCACCGCACGCCCAATCCTATGGAGGTAGCTTATCCCCGTCCAACGGACATGCTGGACGCAACGAAGGCAACTTCCGCAGTCCTTACGGTATAGGGCCCCGCAATCGCAGCAGCCAAGGTAACGAGCAAGGCAACCCGAGTGGCAGCCGTTTTCGCAACAGTTAACGCATCGGTACTCACAATAAAAAAGACCCAAAAGGGTCTTTTTTATTTATAAGAAAAATCTTACATTCACTCGAGACAAATGATTATTTATTTTTCCCAGGATAAATTACCCCTTTTACACGGCCATTTAATTCAATCACTTGGGATAAGTTATCGTATTGCATACGCTCGCCTGTGAATTGATTATTCCCCCGCGTAATTTCCACCGGCAAATGTGAAACAACACGCTCCTCGTTGGTCCACGCATGCAAAAATTCTCCGCTATAGCGCGTGGTCAGGCTTGGTTGCTGAGGTTGTACACGCTCGACCTTGGCATTGCCCACCAGCTGTACTTCCGAAGAGTCAGAATTGCTGATACCACGATCGGCCGAGGTAGTGGTCACCATGCCGTTGAGCGCAATGCTACGGGTACGCACCTCATCGACTTCCATGGTGTCAGTCTTCGGAAAATGGCGGGCTTGTACTCCTGTCATCACGCTTTGCAAGCGTCCTTTTCCATCAAACTGGTGTACTGAGAAGTTCTCCATGATGTAGTCTGGCGCATCCGACACCACCTGATCGACATTGCTTTGCAACGGCTTGGGGGCATTGCGCACCAGCCACCATGTGCCCATGGCTAGCATGACCATCAGCAACACGGGCAGATAGATGGAGGCTTGCTCCCACATACGCTGCAAAGTTTTTGTCATTGCTGATAAGTCTCCAACAATGCGCTGTAGCGCCCACTGGCAATCAAGAGCAAATCGCACAACTGGCGTACCGCCCCTTGGCCTGCGGCAACATCGGTCACAAAGTCAGCAATCGCTAAATTTTCTGCATGCGCATTGCTCGGCGCGCAGGCGAATGCGCAACGTTGCATCACAGGCAAATCCGGCCAGTCATCTCCCATCATCGCAGCTTGGCTCCATGTCAGGCCCAATTTATCAAGAATGGACTGCGCTGCAGGCACTTTGTCTTCTGTGCCATAGACCGCATGCTGCACACCCAGTTGCTGCAGCCGCAAACGCAAAGGCACCGAATCTCGTCCCGTCACGACAGCCGGCACAATCCCCGCCTTTTGCAGCAGCTTGATGCCGTGTCCATCCAGCGTATGAAAGCGCTTGATGGCTTCGCCATGCTCCGTAAAGTGCAGCCCTCCATCGGTAAGCACCCCATCTACATCCAAGAAGACCACACGGATAGCCTGCGCTTGCAGCAAGAGTTCTGGTGCAAAACGCACTGCAGGTGAAACAAAAGGCTTGGGCATCAGATCACCTTGGCAAGCATCAGATCGCGGATGTGCACCATGCCAACCAAGCGCGACTGCGCGTCCACCACCAAGACCGAAGTAATCCCGTGCTGCTCCATCAACTGTGCTGCATCTACGGCCAAGGCTTCTTCAGAAATAGTGCGCGGGTGCTTGTGCATCAATGCGCCCGCCGTGGCATGCCGCAGATCGGTGCCATCCTCAATACGTCGGCGCAAATCACCATCCGTAAAAATACCTTGCACGCGGCCTTCGGCGTCCACCACCGCACTCGCCCCCATATTCTTGGCGCTGATCTCGCGCATCAGGCGATCAAAACCATCTGCAACTAGTACACGCGGCACGTCATCGCCGCTGCGCATCACGTCACGCACATGGGTCAGCAACCTGCGGCCCAGCGAGCCACCAGGGTGCGACAGTGCAAAATCTTCTGCTTTGAACCCTCTGGCATCCAGCAACGCCGTGGCCAATGCGTCACCAAGTGCCAGTTGTACGGTGGTGCTGGCTGTCGGCGCCAGGTTCAAAGGGCACGCTTCACGCTCCACACTGGTGTCCAGCACCCAGTCTGAATATTTGGCCAAACTCGATTGCAAGCCTCCCGTCATGCCTGCAATACGCACCCCTTGGCGCTTGAGGGCGGGCAGCAACGACGTCAGCTCATTGCTTTCGCCACTGTTGGATATGGCCAGCACCAAGTCCTTGCTGGTCACCATGCCCAAGTCCCCATGGCTGGCTTCTGCAGGGTGCATAAAGAAGGCAGGAGTCCCTGTGGAAGCCAGCGTGGCGGCAATCTTGCACCCAATGTGACCGCTTTTTCCCATGCCCGTCACCACAACGCGACCTGGCGTTACCAGTATGGCCTGCACCACTTGCACAAAGCTCTCATCCAACCGCTGTGCCAAGGCTTGCAACGATTGAATCTCAATGGCCAAAGTTTCGCGCGCCATAGCCAGCGCTTGCGAAGCACCCAGAAGAGGTGGTGTGTGCATGGGGGTATTCATGGAGTAATTTTATCGAGGCCCGCAAGACCACTCTATGTCGCACGGACTCCTTCCTTGAAATAAAGGTGCTTGCCCGGTGTTCGCCCCGCTGCATTGATCGCTCGCGGTGCAATCAACGCAGATAACAACAAACGCTGAATGATTGCTGTGCGCAACACATACGCAAATCTGGCGCTCTGATTACACTTTTGCCCATTAGCGGTATCTGGATCTGCAGCAGACCATGGTGCCTTCCGTTTTTGCCGCACCTGCCTGCCAACGCAGGGCCTCACTTCTGCCTCTCTTTCATGCACACGACCAGCGTCAACGATTACCTTCGCCAGCACATCCGCACCGTCTCTGATTGGCCCGCACCCGGCGTGCAGTTCCGAGACATCACCCCTTTGCTGCAAGATCCCAAGGTTTTTCGCATCCTGATTGATGCGTTCGTGCACCGCTACATGGACCCGGACATGCGCCCCGATGTCGTAGCAGGTCTGGATGCCCGCGGTTTCATTTTGGGCGCAGTGATTGCCTATGAATTGAACGTAGGTTTTGTGCCCATTCGCAAAAAAGGCAAGCTGCCCTTCACCACGGTGGAAGAGACCTACGAGCTGGAATACGGCAGCGCTACGGTGGAGTTGCACACCGATGCCGTCAAGCCCGGCGACAAGGTGCTGCTGATTGATGACTTGATCGCCACCGGCGGCACCATGATGGCTGGCAAAAAATTGCTGGAAAAACTCGGTGCTACCGTCATGGAAGGCGCAGCCATCGTGGATTTGCCCGAGCTTGGGGGCTCCAAACTTTTGCAAGACACTGGCAAGTTGCCGCTGTTTACGTTGGTGGATTTTGAAGGCCACTGATCGCCTCACCTCACCCCAGCAAGCCGGCCATGCCGGCTTTTTTGTTGCCCATTGTTGACCCAACAGAACGCAACAGATACACCTCAACACAGCATCTATCATCTTGTCACGGCAAACTGCGCTTTTTTACACACTTACCGCAATCTCTCATGTCTCGAATGCCACGCAACCACCTCATGCCTGTTTCGTCCAAATGGCAAACATGGTGCATGGCTGGTGCATGGCTCTTGGTCACCGCCCTAGGCCTGCTATGCGCTGCATGGGGTTGTATGGCATTGCTGGCGCAAGCGCCCCAGCGCTACAACATCGCAGCAGCCTTGGCCTTGGTCTGGGGGTTTGCATGGCTGATTTTGTTTGGCTACGGCGCACTTCAGCGACGCGTCCTGCCCATCTTGGCTGGTGGCCTGGCCTTGATGCTCGGGTTGCTCATTTGGTGGGGCACGATTGATCCGCAGTCAGACCGTGAATGGGCCGCCGATGTGGCCCGGCTCGTGGCCATCGAAAGCGACAAGCACCAGCCCGATGTGGTGCATCTGCGCAATGTGCGCAACTTTACCTGGCGCAGCGATAGCGACTTCACCCCCCGCTGGGAAGACCGCAGCTACGACCTCTCAAAGCTGTCAAGTGTTGATGTCGCCCTGTCGTATTGGATGGGGCCGGCGATTGCCCACACTTTGGTGTCCTTTGGTTTTACGGATGGACAACACGTGGTGTTTTCCATCGAAATCCGCAAAGAGCAGCACGAGCAATTCGATGCACTCGCAGGTTTTTTCAAGCAGTACGAAATGGCGCTGGTGGCCGCCGATGAGCGCGATATCTTGGCTGTGCGAACGAATGTGCGCGGTGAGCAGGTGCACCTGTACCAGGTCAACATGACGCAAGGCAGCATGCGCGACCTGTTCATGGCCTATGCCCGCCAGGCCAGCCAGCTGGCGTTTGCCCCGCGTTTTTACAATACCCTCACGGCCAATTGCACCACCATCGTCTGGCAACTGGCGCGGCGTATTGGCCAAGCGCTGCCCACCGACTGGCGCTTGCTCGCCTCAGGCTATCTTCCCGAATATCTGCGCGATGTCGGGGGCCTGGCCTCCATGCAGCCGCTGGAGCTGCTGCGCGCGCAAGGCAACATCACCCAGCGTGCCCAAACTTGGCAAGCACCAGCGCACGGCACAGATGCTGGGCGCAGTGCCGATTTTTCGCGCCATATCCGCCAGGGCATGTAAGGCCCAGCCTTGCCACCGCAGATCGGCACCGGGCGTGTCAACGCAGACACCGCCTGCGCTCTACACTCGCGGCCTATGACGTCGTTTTCGCGCTTTCGTTGGACATTTCCTCTGCTGGCAGCCCTGCTGACAGGCTGCGCAGGGGTCACCGTACAAACTGCAGACCCCGCCCACTACCTGGCCGAACGCCGCAGTGATGTGCTGACATCGGGCGAGCTCAGCCCGGCTACCCAGGAATCGCTGCGCGTGCTGGACCTGGACCCCAAGTCCTGCTTGGCCGATGTGCCCATGTGCCACTACACCCTGTCGTCTGCCACAGGCTTGTATGCCGAGCAGCGCATGGCCTCGTTGGCAGAGCTGTGGACGCTGCAGGCCCGCAAAGCCCAGCAAGCGCCCTCTTTGCCGGGCACACGCACCGCCGACGAAGTGCAGGCGTGGCTGGAAGCCGCCCGCCATGCCTGGGCCTACTTCTTCTTTACCGAACGCAAGCCCAGTGACCGCGCTTTTGAAGACCGCCAGATTCAGGTGCGTGACTATTACAACCATGCAGTGCAACAAGCCGTCACCGGCATGTTTGCCCTGCGGCAGCACGACGACACCGCCCAGATTGAGCGCTTTGGCAACTGGCACATCAGCACCGACTTTTCCGGGGTGTGGCTGCCCGCCAACAAAAGCATTCCGCAGGAGCTGATTCCGGCGACCTCGCTGCGCTTTTCGGGCCTGCGCAACCAGTACCGCCGCAACGGCTTTGGCGCAGAGCTGGTGGCCGTGTTTCAGGACAACGCACCATCTCACCCTGGCATTGCGATGGCCGCGGACAGCGCCATCGCCGGGCCACCGCAGGCCCCTTTCCAAGAATCGCTTTTCCCGGCATTGACGGTGGTGCTGCGCTTTGCGGGCAACACCCTGCAAGAGGTGCTGTCGACCAACGTCGTGCAGTTGCAGGCGTTTGACCCGTACCGGGTGCGCCAGGTGGACATGGGCAACACCGTAGTGCCACTGGCGGGCAACTTTTCATCGGGCTACGGACTGTGGCTGGCGCGCTCAGGGTTTTCCACCCAAGCGCTGCGCACCTTGGTGGGCTTGAGCAACGGAATTGTCAAACCCACCATCTACCTGATGCAGCCCTATGACCCCAACCGCCGCACCATCGTCATGCTGCATGGCCTGGCCAGCAGCCCGGAGGCCTGGATCAACGTGGCCAATGAGGTACTGGGCGATGAAACCCTGCGCCGCAACTACCAAATCTGGCAGGTCTACTACCCCACCAATGCGCCGCTGGCGCTGAACAACTACGCCATTCGCCAGGCACTGCAACGCACGCTGCAGCACTTTGACCCGCAAGGCACGGCGCGGGCGTCGCACGACCTCACGCTGGTCGGGCACAGCATGGGCGGCGTGCTCGCGCGCTTGCTGGTCAGCAACACCGAGGGGCAAATGCTGGCCTCCGTCGAAAAGAGCGTCGGTGCGCAAACGGCCGATGACAAAGCGCTGCGCGCCAAGTTGCGCCCCTATCTGGAGTTTGAGGCCCTGCCCCAAGTCAGCAGCGCCATCTTTATTGCCGCCCCGCACCGCGGCACCGACTTTGCCAACCACCGCATTGCGCGCTGGGTGTCCAACCTCATCACCTTGCCGTTTTCCATGATGGAGCAGTTTGGCGACATCACGCGCGCCATCGCCAATGCCTCGCCGCGCATTGGCAAGCAGTCGCTGCTGCGCATTCCCAACAGCATCGACAACCTCAGCGATACGGACGACTACGTGCGCCTGGCGGCCAACCTGCCGATTGCCCCCGGCGTGCGCTACCACTCCATCATTGGCAACTACACCCCCAACGTGCCGCTGCAAGCCAGCAGCGATGGCATCGTGCCGTACCGCAGCGCACATTTGGACGGCGCCGCCTCGGAGCTGATCGTGCCGTTCAGCCACAGCGTGCAGGAACACCCGCGCGCCATCGTGGAAATCCGCCGCATTTTGCACAACCAGTTGCTACCGCAAAACCAGAAAAAGTGAGCTGCCAGCACGCAAAGCAAAAGGACTTCAAAGCTTTTTAACTTTGAAGTCCTTTTTTCATAGGCACAAGGCGCTATGTTTTTCATGGGTTCTGCGCTTTATTTCCCGATGCAGAAGCTGGAAAAAATCACGCCCAGCAAGTCGTCGGAGGTGAATTCGCCCGTGATGCTGTTAAGCGCCGACTGCGCCAGGCGCAGCTCTTCGGCCAGGATGTCCAGCGCCGGGCCGGGCACGTTCAGCTGCGCGTGCGCTTCCTCCAGGTGGGCGCCCACGGCCTGCAGCGCCTCCACATGGCGCGCGCGGGCGATGTACAAGCCCTCGGCCGCCGACTGCCAGCCGGCCACCTGCAGCAGGCGCTGGCGCACGGCATCCAGCCCGTCGCCAGTGCGTGCAGACAGGCTCAGGCTGGCCTCGCTGCCCTTGCGACCTGCCAACGGCGCCAGCGGCTGCATCTGCGCGCCGGGGGCGGCCAGGTCGGTCTTGTTCCACAGGTCGATGACGGGAATGTTCGGCGCAATCCGCTCGGCCAGCGTGGTGGCAATCTCCAGGTCGGCGGCCACATAGTCAGCCTCGCCCATGCGCGAGAGGTCGTGCAGGAACAGCACAGCATCGGCGGCAGCAATCTCGTCCCAGGCGCGGGCAATGCCAATGCGCTCCACCTCGTCCTCGCTCTCGCGCAGGCCGGCAGTGTCGATCACGTGCAGCGGCACGCCGTCGATCTGGATGGTCTGCTGCACCTTGTCGCGCGTGGTGCCGGCGATCGGGGTGACAATGGCCAGCTCGGCCCCGGCCAGCGCGTTCAGCAGCGAGCTTTTGCCCGCATTGGGCTGGCCAGCAATCACCACCTTGATGCCTTCGCGCAGCAGCGCGCCCTGCTGGGTGCGTGCCAGCACCTGGCCCAGCTGGTCGCGCAGTGCGTCCAGCTGGCCGTAGGCATCGGCCTTTTGCAGGAAGTCGATTTCTTCTTCGGGAAAGTCCAGCGTGGCCTCGACCAGCATGCGCAGGTGCACCAGCGCTTCGCGCAGCTCGCCGATCTCACGCGAGAAGTCGCCCGACAGCGAGCGGCTGGCGCTGCGCGCCGCTGCCTCGGTGCTGGCGTCGATCAAATCAGCAATCGCCTCGGCCTGCGCCAGATCGATTTTGTCGTTCATGAACGCACGCTGGGTGAACTCACCCGGCTCGGCAAGCCGCAGGCCGGGCAGGCTATTGCCCTCTTGCGCGGCTTCCAGACAACGCGCTAACAGCAATTGCAGCACCACAGGGCCACCGTGGGCCTGCAACTCCAACACGTCTTCGCCGGTATAGCTGTTCGGGCCGGGAAAGTAGATGGCCAAGCCGTGGTCAATCGGCGCACCCTTGGCGTCTTTGAAGGGCAGGTAAGTCGCTTCGCGCGGCTTCAGGTCTTTGCCCAGCAAGTGGCGCACAAAGCCCGCAATCTGCTTGCCCGATACGCGCACAATGCCCACGGCGCCGCGCCCGGGGGCGGTGGCAATGGCAACGATGGGATCGGTTTGGCGCGCAAGCATGGCTTATATCCTTGGATGAACAACTGACTGCCCATGATAGCCACGGGCAAATACACACAGACTTCAAAAACAGGAGCGCTCGGCGCCTACCAAAAAAGGCATTGCTGCACCAACCCAAGTCAAACGATGAATTGGCGCGCACAAAGCGCTCTGTTTTTAAAGCGTCTGTCTGAAAACATCAAAGGCCGCATCTGCGGCCTTTGAGGGATGAAGCAAGCCGCGGCTTACTTCTTCTTGGCTTTGACGTCTGTAACAGCAGCGTCGGCCTTCTTGAAGCTAGGCAGGTTGAACTGCGGTGGCACGCCCATGCGGGTGTTGATAACCCACTGCTGGGCAATCGACAAGATGTTGTTGGTCAGCCAGTACAGCACCAGACCAGCCGGGAACATGAAGAACATGACGCTGAAGATCAGGGGCATGAACCACATCATCTTGGCCTGCATTGGATCGGGTGGCACAGGGTTCAACGCGGTTTGCAGCAGCGAGGACAGGGTCATCAGCAGCGGCAGGATGAAGAAGGGGTCCTTGGCCGACAGGTCGGTGATCCACAAAATCCAGGGCGCGTGGCGGATTTCCACCGACGACAGCAGCACCCAGTACAGCGCGATGAACACGGGGATCTGGATCATGATGGGGAAGCAACCGCCCATGGGGTTAACCTTCTCCTCACGGTAGATACGCATCATCTCCTGCTGCATCTGCTGCGGGCTGTCCTTCAGGCGTGCACGCATCTCCATGATGCGGGGGTTGATGGCCTTCATCTTGGCCATCGAAGCATAGGCCTTGGCGTTGAGCCAGTAGAACAGGATCTTCAGGAACAGCACCAGACCGACGATGGACCAGCCCCAGTTGCCCAGGATGCCGTGGATTTTGTCCAGCAGCCAGTACAGGGGCTTGGCCAGGATGGTCAGCCAGCCATAGTCCTTGACCAGCTCCAGGCCGGGAGCCAGGGCTTCCAGCGTTTTTTCCAGCTGCGGGCCGGCAAACAGGCGGGCGTCCAGCACCTTGGTTTCACCAGGCTGCAGCGTACCCACGGGGGTAATCATGCCGGCGGCGTACAGGTTGTCGCCCACCTTGCGCGCGTAGTTGTCGCGCTGGATGCCATCGCCCAGCAACCAGGCAGAGGCAAAGTAGTGCTGCACCATGGCGACGTAGCCGCTGGTGGCGGTCTTTTCAAACTCGGCCTTGTCCTTGTCGATGTTCTTGAACTCCACCTTCTGGTACTTGCCGGTGTCGGTATAGATCGCCGGGCCGGTAAAGGTGGAATAGAAAGCATTGCCGCCGTCCAGCGCATTGCCATCACGCAGCAGCTGCAGGTACAGCTGGGGGGTGATGGCGGCAGCGCCAGCGTTCACCACTTCGTGCTTCACGCCGATGTCGTAGGCACCACGCTTGAGGGTGAACGTCTTGACCAGCTTCACGCCGTCTTGCACGGGCGATTCAAAACGCACTTGCAACTCGTTGTCGCCGTCCTTGAGCGCACGCTCACCGGGCAGCACGTTCATCACGGTCTTGTGGTTGGGGTAGTTGCCACCAATCAGCCCCGTCTGGGCCATGTACACACGCTCGGCGCTTTCGTCGAACAGCACAAAAGGCTTGGACTTGTCGGCATCGCTGCCGTACTTGAGCAGTTCAGCGTGTACCAGCGCGCCGCCCTGGCCATCAAAGGTCAGGCGCATCACGTCGGTGGTGACGGTGATGGTTTCGCGGGCCACCGGGGCGGCTTCTGCCGCGCCGGGAACATCGCTGGCCGAAGCGGCAGGCGTTGCGGTCGTCAGGGCATCGGGCACATCGGCAGGCTGCTTGTCAGCAGGCGCTGTCGTTGCCACCGTCTTGGGCGCCGATGGGAAGAACGTGGCTTGTTTGCCATTGTGGATTTGCCATTGGTCCCACAGCAAAACCATGGAAAAGCCAAATATCACCCACAGGATGGTGCGGCGAATGTCGTTCATGAAGACTTCTTTGGTGAGGAAGAGGAGGTCAAACCGGTAAACAGCTTGGGCGCTTTGTCAGGCACAGGATCATGCCCGCCATCACACCACGGATGACAGCGTACCAGTCGCCGCAGTGTCAAATACGTGCCGGCCGCTGCGCCGTGCTGCTCTAAAGCCTTGAGAGAGTAGGCCGAACAGGTTGGTTCAAAACGGCAAGCCGAGCCCAGCCACGGACTCAAAAAAAAGCGATAGCCACGCACCAAGGCCATGAGCAGGGCTTTCACCATGGGCTTATCCCGCGCCTTCTACAGCCGCGGCAGCAGGCGGTGCAAGCTCGGCTGGCGCCACAGGCTTCGGGCTTTTACGCCGCGTGGCATGCGCCAAGAGTTGCTGCAATTCGGCACGCACAGCACGCTTGAGCGGCTCTGAGGTTGCACTGATGAACTGCTTGCGGTCAAACCCGGCGCGCAGGCGCACCACATACGCCGCAGGCGGCAAAGCCTGTAGCTGGGCGTCAAATTCGCTGGCAACGGCATAAATCTGCCGCTTGATGGTGTGACGTGTTACCGAACGCTTGGCCCAGCGCTTGGGCACCAGCGCACCCAGCCACACTTGCGGTGCTTTGCACCCGGGCACGACAAACAGGGCCTGCGGTGCTTGCTCAGAGAGCGTTGCACCGGGCCCTGTTGGCTCAGCGTCCTTGACAACATCCGCACTGCTCAAGACCAAACGGTGCAGCGCAAAGTGCGGCGTCCGGGAAATGGTTCCCCCGGACATGGTTGCCTGAAATTGGGGGCGCGTTTGTAGCCGTTGCATCACAGCACTCCCTGCCTGGTTGCAGGAGATGGTGTCAGGCAGTCGGCCAAGCGAGCCTGCCTTAAACGGCCAGACGCTTGCGGCCCTTGGCGCGACGTGCGTTGATCACGGCACGGCCGCCCTTGGTCTTCATGCGCACCAGGAAACCGTGGGTGCGAGCGCGCTTGGTCTTGGAGGGTTGGTATGTACGCTTCATGTTCGTTCCTTGAGAAGGTTCAGTTTTTTACTGGCCCATGCACTCCGCATGAGTGCACACTGCCCAAATTTCCCCCGCCAAGCATGCCTGCAAATGCAGCCGACCATTGGCCAGCTGCCGCAAATAAAAGCTTCGCGCGGGGCTTATCACCCTGAACACATTCAGGGAAACCCGAAATTATCTCAGTGTTACGTCCCTCTTGCAATGCCCCTCTAAACATGGGCCAAAATACACACCCTGTGAAGCCGTGATGGAAAAGCGCCACAAATTTGTGGATAACTTTTTGAAAAGCTACAATCACAGCCCCATTCACGTTCCTCCTATCCACAAAAAGCGCACCCATTGAAATGACAGAGGAACCCTCCAACGATGCAGGTCTGGGCCTATGGCTTGCCTGCGTTGAGCAGCTCAGCCAAGACCTGCCCGAACAACAGTTCAACACCTGGATCAAGCCTTTGACCGCCGTCGTGGCCGAAGACTTCTCCAAGGTGACGGTATATGTGGCCAACCGCTTCAAGCTCGATTGGATCCGCGCCCAGTACGCTGCCCGCATCTCGGGCTTGCTGGAAGATTTGTACGGCCACCCTGTTGCACTGGAGTTAGCACTCGCTCAGCGCGAAAGCGTCATCAGAACCTATGTTCGTCCCATGCAATCCGAGCGCAGCAGCCCCGCAGAGGCTCCTACGCTGATGCCTGTGAACGCGGGCTCGGGAGAGGCTGCACCCCCCGCTTTTCGCAACCGCCTGAATTCCGCCCTGACGTTTGAAACACTGGTGGAAGGCACCGCCAACCGCATGGCACGCTCAGCGGCCATGCACGTCGCTGGCTCACCCGGCCACCTGTACAACCCGCTGTTTATCTACGGCGGCGTCGGTCTGGGTAAAACCCACTTGGTGCACGCCGTGGGCAACCAGTTGCTCAAAGACAAGCCGGACGCCAAGGTTCTCTACATCCACGCGGAACAATTCGTTTCGGATGTGGTTAAAGCCTACCAACGCCGCACATTTGACGAGTTCAAAGAGCGCTACCACTCGCTCGATCTTTTGTTGATCGATGACGTCCAGTTCTTTGCCAACAAAGACCGTACGCAGGAAGAGTTCTTCAACGCCTTTGAAGCGCTGTTGGCCAAAAAGAGCCACATCGTGATGACATCCGACACCTACCCCAAGGGTCTGACCAACATCCACGAGCGCCTGGTCTCGCGCTTTGACTCGGGCCTGACGGTGGCCATTGAGCCGCCCGAGCTGGAAATGCGCGTGGCGATTCTGATTAACAAGGCACGCGCCGAGAACGCCGAAATGCCTGAAGAAGTTGCCTTCTTTGTGGCCAAAAACGTGCGCTCCAACGTGCGTGAGCTGGAAGGCGCGCTGCGCAAGATTCTGGCTTACTCGCGCTTTAACCAAAAGGAAGTCTCCATCCAGCTGGCGCGCGAGGCGCTGCGCGATCTGCTGAGCATTCAGAACCGTCAGATCAGCGTGGAGAACATCCAGAAAACCGTGGCCGACTACTACAAGATCAAGGTCGCCGACATGTACAGCAAGAAGCGCCCCGCGTCGATTGCCCGTCCGCGCCAGATCGCCATGTATTTGGCCAAGGAATTGACACAAAAAAGTCTGCCGGAAATTGGAGAGCTGTTTGGCGGCCGCGACCACACCACGGTGCTGCATGCGGTGCGCAAGATCGCCGCCGAGCGCCAGCAGCTGACCGAGCTGAACCAGCAATTGCATGTGCTGGAGCAAACGCTCAAAGGTTGATCCAGATGCCGTGGGAATTTCCCCTCGCCCAGCCCCGCTTGACCGGGCAAAATGAGGGAGTTTGCGTAGCAAGAGGGGGCGTTAAGGTTGCGCCGCTGCCCAAACTATACAAAGAGACCCGAATCCTGAAACTCAGAGGTTGACATGATCGTCCTGAAAGCCACACAAGACAAAGTTCTCGCGGTCCTGCAATCGGTGTCCGGCATTGTTGAACGCCGCCACACCCTGCCTATTTTGGCGAACGTGCTGATCAAAAAGACCGGCAACGCCATCCAGCTCACCACCAGCGACCTGGAAATCCAAATCCGCACCACCGCCGAGCTGGGCGGTGACACCGGTGACTTCGCCACCACCATCGGTGCGCGCAAGCTGATCGACATTTTGAAGACCATGCCCGGCGACCAGACCGTGGCCCTGGAGTCGCAGCAGTCCAAGATGATCTTGAAGGGCGGCAAAAGCCGCTTCACGCTGCAAACCCTGCCTGCCGAAGACTTCCCGCTGGTGCAGGAAGCCGCCAACTTTGGCCCCGCTTTCAGCGTGCCACAAAAAGTGCTGAAAGACTTGATGGGCCAGGTCTCGTTTGCCATGGCCGTGCAAGACATCCGCTACTACCTGAACGGCATTTTGTTCGTGGCCGAGGGCAACACGCTGAGCCTAGTGGCCACCGACGGCCACCGCCTGGCGTTTGCCAGCGCCGAGCTGGATGTAGACGTGGGCGAGAAGCAGGAAGTCATCCTGCCGCGCAAGACCGTGCTGGAGCTGCAGCGCCTGCTGTCCGACGTGGGCGGTGAGAACTCGCCGCGCATCGAGATGCAGTTTGCCAACAACCAGGCCAAGTTCACCTTTGCCGGCATGGAGTTCGTGACCAAGCTGGTCGAGGGCAAGTTCCCCGACTACAACCGCGTCATTCCGCGCAACCACCACAACAGCATTACGCTGGGCCGCGCGCCGCTGCTGGCTTCGCTGCAGCGCACCGCCATCATGACCAGCGACAAGTTCAAGGGCGTGCGCCTGACGATCGAACCCGGCACGCTGCGTGTGGCGTCCAACAACGCCGACCAGGAAGAGGCAGTGGACGAACTCGACATCGACTACGGCGGCGACCTGATCGATATCGGTTTCAACGTGACTTACCTGCTGGACGTGCTGTCCAACATGTCGCAAGACATGGTCAAGATTGACCTGGCCGACAGCAACAGCTCCGCGCTGGTCACCATTCCCGGCAACGACAACTTCAAGTACGTCGTCATGCCCATGCGCATCTAACGTCTGACAGGTGCGCCCTGAGGGCAGGCGTGTTAGCCTGCCCTATTAAAAAAGTAGCTGTCAACGCTTGTTAGCAGTGCTTTTCACAACGAATTATTGGTATTTCTTAGGTAATACAAGCGCTCAAAGCTCTTGTTATTGCAGCAGCAAGGCAACTTCATGACCGACCAGATCCAGCCAGAAAACCAGAGCAACGCACCCGCAGACACGGGTTACGGCGAAGGCGCCATCCAAATTTTGGAAGGCCTGGAGGCCGTGCGCAAGCGCCCCGGTATGTACATTGGCGACACGTCCGATGGCACCGGCTTGCACCACCTGGTGTTCGAGGTGGTGGACAACTCCATCGACGAAGCGCTGGCGGGCCACTGCGATGACATTCTGGTCACCATCCATGCCGATGGTTCGCTGTCCGTCATCGACAACGGCCGTGGCATTCCCACCGGCGTGAAGATGGACGACAAGCACGAGCCCAAGCGCTCGGCCGCTGAAATCGCGCTGACCGAGCTGCACGCGGGCGGCAAGTTCAACCAGAACAGCTACAAGGTCTCCGGCGGTCTGCACGGCGTGGGTGTGTCCTGCGTGAACGCGCTGTCCATCTGGCTCAAACTCACCGTGCGCCGCGACGGCAAGGTGCACGAGATCGACTTTTCGCGCGGCTTTGTGCAAAACCGCCTGATCGAGGTGGTTGACGGCTTTGAGACCTCACCCATGCGCGTCATCGGCGAGACCGACAAGCGCGGCACCAAGGTGCACTTTTTGCCTGACCAGGAAATCTTCAAAGAAAACTTCGAGTTCCGCTACGAAATTCTGGCCAAGCGCCTGCGTGAGCTGTCGTTCCTGAATAACGGCGTGCGCATTCGCCTCAAGGACGAGCGCGACGGCAAGGAAGACGACTTCTCCGGCGCCGGCGGCGTCAAGGGCTTTGTCGAGTTCATCAACGGCGCCAAGAAGGTGCTGCACCCCACCACCTTCTACGCTACCGGCACACGCCCTGCGGACAGCTATGGCGGCATTCCTGGCACCGAAATCGGTGTGGAAGTGGCCATGCAGTGGAACGACAGCTATGCCGAACAGGTGCTGTGCTTCACCAACAACATCCCGCAGCGCGACGGCGGCACCCACCTGACTGGCCTGCGCGCAGCCATGACCCGCGTGATCGGCAAATACATTGCCGACCACGAACTGGCCAAGAAGGCCAAGGTTGAAGTCAGCGGTGACGACATGCGCGAAGGCCTGTGCGCCGTGCTGTCCGTGAAAGTGCCGGAGCCCAAGTTCTCCAGCCAGACCAAGGACAAGCTGGTCAGCTCCGAAGTGCGTGCGCCCGTGGAAGACATCGTGGGCAAGCTGCTGACCGACTACCTGGAAGAAAACCCCAACGACGCCAAGATCCTGACCGGCAAGATCATCGAAGCCGCGCGCGCCCGTGAAGCCGCGCGCAAGGCCCGCGAAATGACGCGCCGCAAGGGTGTGCTGGATGGCATGGGACTGCCCGGCAAGCTGGCCGACTGCCAGGAAAAAGACCCGGCGCTGTGCGAAATCTACATCGTGGAGGGTGACTCCGCCGGTGGCTCTGCCAAGCAGGGCCGCGATCGCAAGTTCCAAGCCATCCTGCCCCTGCGCGGCAAGATCTTGAACGTGGAAAAAGCCCGCTACGAAAAGCTGCTGTCCAGCCAGGAAATCATCACCCTGATTACGGCGCTGGGCACCGGCATTGGCAAGGTGAGCGCCGATTCGGGCAAGAGCAACTCGGACGACTACAACCCCGATAAGCTGCGCTACCACCGCATCATCATCATGACCGACGCGGACGTGGACGGTGCGCACATCCGCACGCTGCTGCTGACGTTCTTTTACCGCCAGATGCCAGAGCTGGTCGAACGCGGCCACATCTACATTGCCCAGCCACCGCTGTACAAGGTCAAGAATGGCAAGGAAGAGCTGTACCTCAAAGACGGCCCTGCGCTGAACAAGTACCTGCTCAAGATTGCGCTGAACCACGCCTCGGTCACTACCGGCGGTGCCAACCCGCGCACCATCGAAGCGCAAGAGCTGTCCAAGCTGGCCGACATGCACCTGGCTGCCGAAACCGTGATTGAGCGCCTGTCCAACTTCATGGACGCAGAAGCCCTGCGCGCCATTGCTGACGGCGTAAAGATCACGCTCGACACCTTGGACGATGCCAAGGCCTGCGCCCCTATCCTGGAAGCCAAGCTGCGCGAGCTGACCACCACCGGTGTGCCCGCAGCCGTGACCGCCGAGATCGACCCGGTGAGCGAGAACCCCATCTTGCGCATCAGCCGCCACCACCACGGCAACATCAAGAGCTCCATCCTCACGCAAGATTTTGTGCGCAGCCAAGACTACGCCGCACTGTCGGCCGAGGCCGAGCATTTTGCCGGGCTGCTGGCCGAAGGCGCCAAGGTCACCCGTGGCGAAGGCGAAAAGGCAAAGACCGAGAAAGTGAGCGACTTCCGCCAGGCCATGCAGTGGCTGATCAGCGAAGCCGAACGCACCACCGGCCGCCAGCGCTACAAGGGCCTGGGTGAAATGAACCCAGAGCAGCTGTGGGAAACCACCATGGACCCCAATGTGCGCAGCCTGCTGCAGGTGCAAATTGGCGATGCCATCGAGGCCGACCGCGTGTTCACCATGCTGATGGGCGATGAAGTCGAACCCCGCCGCAATTTCATCGAAAACAACGCCCTGCGCGCTGGCAACATTGATGTCTAAGCTTGTGTAGGTGGATGAAATAAGTGGGATTTTGGTAAGTAAAAGATGGGATTTTCAAAACATGAAATCCCAACCAGCCTCACTCCATATTTCACCGTTTACTGTCTAATAAAAAAAGCCGCTTACAGCGGCTTTTTTTTATACGTCTTCCGCTTTGCGATAAGACTGCATTTCATGAGTTGGGGTGCCTGGGAATGCGCGGCGAATCCGATGGTCCTTAACCATTGCATCTAGGTAACCACGTCGCAGAGCATCTGGATTACGCGACATTAACTCTGCCAAAACACTCAAACGGACGTAGCGCCCATCACAGATAGACAAAATTACCTCGGACATGACTTGAGGAGCGAGTCTAGGGCGCTCTCTTGGTTCCTTTGCCCGTTTTTTGAGCTCCTCTCGCAGCGCTGAACTTAATTCAGTGAGACTGTCCACAATCGGTGCATCTAATAATGGCGAGAGCAAACAACCATGCTCATCTCGTTCAGGAGCCACTGCTTTTGCTTCTGGGATTTCGACGATTGCAACCTCCGATACTACAGAGGTGTCACTATCTCCGGAGCTGTCCCCCCTACCTCCGGAGCTGGCACCGTTACCTCCGGAGCTGGCACCGTTACCTCCGGAGCTGGCACCGTTACCTCCGGAGCTGGCACCGTTACCTCCGGAGCTAATACCCGATGTGAACACCTGCTCAGGAGATACGGGTGTCGAACCAGGTAGGTGGTACACCTTCCCGCGAGATTGCCCTTGAGACAATAGCAAACCTTCACGCTCCAGTTTGGCCAGCGCAAGACTTAGGTCATGCGGGTGCTCAGTGCAGATTTCGGCCATACGTGAATGATTGACCACGCCTTCAATCATGGCCGTAGATAAAATCATTCGTTCTAGTGGCGTGACAAAATCAAAGTTTGCACCCAACCTACTCCGAAGCTCTGCCAAAACAGTAGGTGGTAGCAGGTCTAGCATGTGGAGCTCAAGAAGTGTTTGTTCTGGAGTGTCCTTTTCTCTAAGCAAAGGCTGACGCCAGTGGCGACTTTGCCAGCCACTATAAATTTTTGGCATACCCGAGCCACCTCGCTCACCTAAGCCAATGAGCAGGAACATTTGATGCAGGATGCGGTTGCGGCAATCACTTTCGCCACCACGAATCACCTGCTCCATTGGCAAACGCAAGTAACCTGGATTTCGAAAGCCGAACATGTCAGGACGCTTAACTACCAAGACTGATACCCGTCCCGTGTAATCGGCGTGTACCAGAGTGTTAACCAACGCCTCACGCAGTGCCACATGCACCGGGGTGTCGTCCTGCCTTTGGCCGTCTTTAATAGCAAAGGGAACTTTTAAGTCAGCTACCAGCTTTCGATAGACCCTCCGGTAAAACTCAAACAAATTACCTGTCCAAGTACCATCTGGCACTAAGCGGTCAATCCAACGTAGCTCTGTCTTTGCTTCTGGACGTTCTTGATAGTCGACAAAGTAATGTGGCACGGCCTCTTGAATGGCCTCCCAGCGACCGAACATCAACAAGCCCGCTAAGGTCAGCCCTTGTTCGCCAGTGGCTCTGTCACGGCGCCATCCACGAAGACTCGCTAAGAACGTAGCATCGTCCTGCTCTAAGTAAGGGTGACCTGGCTTCTCATCCTTAAGCATTTGCCGATATATATGCAGACTTTCGATATCGATGTCCTGCATATCAAAATTACTCAGAATGCGAGCGTCGCGCTCGTCTTCTACCTGCTCGGCCAACATGCGCTTGACGACCTCGTCCCCACAAATGCGGTCGCCATCGTTCAAACGTTTATAGGTATGCCCCAAGGGCTGACCGTTAAGAAAAACAGGCTTCTGATGCCGAATGGCTTGTGGAATATTCACGCACAGGATGGTTTTCCCATCCAACGTGAGCTCTTGCACATTTGCATCCGTGAGCAAGTTAACGCTGACCTTACTTGGATTGTTCAGATTGTTGAACAAGTCCATCCTGACCTTAGCTGGATTAGTAAGACCTGCGATGGAGAAAACACCCTCTTTTTCACGAACCCCTAAAAGCACCGTCCCACCACGCGTATTGGCCATCGCTGAATAGGTAGGCCAGAAGTCTTTAGGCACTTCACCCTGTCCATGTTGCCCCTGTGCCAGCTTGCACTCCAACTCATGCGTTTCTCGCAGCAATTCCAAGTCTTCTAAAGTGCGCAGGTCAAACATCAAGTGGTCTCATTAATCAGAATTTGTAGTTTTAATCGGCGCCACTGACCGTCAATCACAGCGCGTGAGCAGGCTGCTGCCTGCAATACTTTGGCACCGTTCGGAAGCCGTTTTGCAATCCAGCCCCACTGAAGAATTGCTGGATTCACTTCTAATACTCACAACCTGCTACTGCAAGTTTTTTGCTTTCTCTGGCCTATCTCCAGCAGGAGCCAATCTTATGGGCAAGCCAGACTATTTGGCCCATAATTTCAGCAAAGAGCCCCCCACATGACGTAGTGCCTCTAACCTGAGGCGCTAGCCGTCAGGTGCATAGACTTCGATGGGGAGCCACACCAGCAAGAATGAAGTACTCATAGACTTCCTAGAGATGCGAGATTTTGTACCAGTTTTTACTGACAATTTATCCCACTTAATGGTTACAAGAAACGCCTAAGTGGTTGATTCATAAGTGCAGAAAATCTTACTTATTACGCACGCCTACAGCTTGTGTAGGTGGATGGAATAATTGAGATTCTGGTAAGTGAAAAGTGGGATTTTCAAAGTCGAAATCCCGGCAATCTCCGCCAAATTTCACAGTTGTCCGCTGAATAAAAAAGCCGCATAAAGCGGCTTTTTTATTGGCGATGCTTCACTCCCTCTGAACGACCAGTTTGACGTCTCTGCGCCCAATGCTTGAAATATCTGCCTTTTCGGCTCGGCTGTGCGCAACATCCTTCCCCACCCTTTTCTCAAGGATGGAGGCGGGATTCACACGGCCACGGCCCGCGGAATTGCACCCACGTTATTTTTTTGCAGTCAGCGCAAGCTGCACGCGATTGCGTCCGTTTTCCTTGGCCTGGTACATCGCTTGATCAGCCCTTTGCATCAAGCTGTCTGCGGTCTCATCGCGCCCGCAAAACAGCGCCACACCAATGCTGGCGGTGCATGCGTGTTCGATGGCCGATGCGTCTGGCGCGGACCGCAGCACATAACGTTCGGCCAGGCAACCACGGATTTTTTCTGCCACGGCGATGGCCTGTACGCACGCTTCATCCCGCTGAGGAGGCAAGGTACGCAACAGCACCACAAATTCGTCGCCACCGATACGTGCCACGGTATCGGCGCCACGCACACAACCCTTGAGGCGTGAACCCACCTCAATCAGCAGCAGATCCCCCATGCCGTGGCCGTGTATGTCGTTCAGGAGCTTGAAGTTGTCCAGATCAAGATAGATCAGTGCACCGTAGTGATGGCTGCGCTTGCTCTCTCCCATCGCCTGATCCAGGTGCTCCAGCAGCAGCCGGCGATTGGCAAGTTGGGTGAGTGTGTCGTGGAACGCCAGCTGGCGCACTTGCTCCTCCAGGCGCTTGCGCTCGGTGACATTGCGCGTGATGCCGTGGTATCCAACCACCTCGCCTTTGGCGTTCAGGTCGGGCTTGACCAGTACCTCACCCCAGACGAGGCTGCCATCCTTGCAAAGCTGCTGGATCTCAAACTTGCGAAAGCTGGTTGGGCCCGCCGGCAGCGCTTTTTTTGCGCTGAGATTGATCGCGTGCCTGACCAGCGCACCAGCCTCTTCGGTCAGTAGCTCAAATACCGGGCGCCCGACCACCTCAGCGGCCTGAAAGCCGCGCAGGCGCTCATCCGCCGGGCTGATATAGGTGACGATGAAATCACGGTCCATCTGCCAGTGCACGTCTTCCGCATCCTCCGTGAGCAGGCGGTAAAACGCTTGGCTCTCTTGCAGCTCCCGCGTGCGCTCGGCCACCAGTGCCTGCAAAGCGCGGTTCTGCTGCTGCAGGCTCCTGATTGGATAGACTTCATCGTCGTTTGTGCCATGGAACGGCACGGAATAGCTGCAATGCGTGATCATCCATGCGCCCGCTTCCAGGCGAAATACCAGCACCAGCCTCGTCACATGGTGGGCCATTAAATCGGCGTCATTGGGCAGGTGGATACGCAAAGTCGCAGCGACAGAGACCACCTCATTGCTGAGATCCTGCAGCGAGACATCGGTCACTTCCATGCGAATGGGGCCTGGCACCTGCTCAAAATCTTGGCGGGTGATGCGGATCCACTCGTCGCGATCATGAATCAGCCGCCCCCAGCTGCCGGTGAAACCCGTGAAGTTCTGACTAAAGCGTGTCGTGAGGCGGTCATCCCTGGAGGCATACATGTCGATGTACTCGTGGAACAACCCGCGAATCATGCACTCCCGCTCCTGCTGTACGTGACTGATCGCTGTTTGGCTGGGCAATTGCATAGGGTGGTGTCTGGCACAGTGATGGAGTGAACGCTACCGAGCAATCAATAAGCTGTCTGGAGTGTCCATGTTTCCATCCTCTCACGTGTTCAGCTTCCATGGAAGCATGGTTTGCTTCAGTCTGAACGTCCTTCCCTCCACCACTTCGGTCAGGGATTTTTTTTGTTTTTTTGCGCCGGTGCTGTTGCCGTTGGCTCCTGCTGCTTCAGCCCGGAAAGTGCGCCACAAGTCGCCCTCGTGATGAATATGGGCACCTCCAAGTGCGACAGATCTCCGTTGAGCACAATGCGCGCTTTGGGTGGTTGTGCAGGTGTGCTTGTTGGTTTTTGCTGCATCGAAGTTGCACTTTCAAAAAAAGAATTTCACGCATCATGCCGCGCATGTTTGCATGGTGTCGAGCAGCTTCGCCGCCAGGGGCTGCCGTCCTCGGGCAAGCAACACCGTACAGGCGATGCCCGGTCTAAGCACCTAGGCTATGTCCGTTGCTTGGGCATTTATGCCGCATTTTTCATCTACGGTCCCGCTGCTGGTGCAGCAACTTGGACGCACGCAGCACGCCAGTTTTTACCTCAGCCGCCTCTTCTGCGCACCATCTCAAAAACAAGAGCTATCAGCGCAATATAGATAAGGCTTTGAGCCACAAAAGACTTCAACTTCTCTTGTGACAACATGGGCTGCGCCACAGCCGCTACTGGCTGGGCTTCGCTCCAGCCAGGGGTGAAACCACCGAGCCCTTCCCCCTATATCAGACACAACGCGCCGCGCCCCCACCTGGCACGCAACCTGCTTGATACCTGCATCTTGTATACATCCAGGTATTCATCATGCTGATTGGCACATTCGACGATTGGAAGCGCGCATACCACGAGGGCGCAGACCCAGCACTGCTGCTGGAGCAACAGCGCCAAGCCTTCCAGGCCGATGACACGGCCTGGATCAGCATTGCCAGCGCGGACCAACTGCACGCGCAACTACAAGCCTTGCATACGCTGGAAGCCCAGCACGGGCGGGCGCAGCTCCCCCTGTTCGGCATACCGTTTGCGGTGAAGGACAACATCGATGTAGCGGGTTTTGCCACGACGGCGGCCTGCCCTGCTTTTGCCTATACCGCACAGGTCGATGCGGTGGCTGTGCAGCGCCTGAAAAACGCGGGCGCCATCGTGCTGGGCAAGACCAATTTGGACCAATTTGCCACAGGCCTGGTGGGCACACGTTCGCCGTACGGCGTGGTGCCCAATACGTGGGATGAAACGCTGATTTCTGGCGGCTCCAGCTCGGGCTCTGCATCGGTCGTGGCACGCGGTTTGGTGCCCTTTGCGCTGTCGACCGACACGGCGGGCTCTGGCCGTGTGCCAGCCGCGTTCAACCAGATTGTGGGCCTCAAGCCCACACCCGGTGCAGTGCCCAGCACTGGTTTGGTGCCTGCCTGCCGTACGCTGGACTGCATCGGGGTGCTGGCCCTGAATGTGGCCGACAGTGCCACGGTGCTGGCCCTCATGGAAGGGGTGGATGCCGGTGACAGCTACAGCCGGCCACGCCCTGCGCTGGCCCAGCACACCCCGCTGGCGCAGCTGCGCGTGGGTGTGCCGCAAACGCGCCGACTGTCGGATGCCTATGAGGCCGCATTCCACACATTCGTAGCGCGGTTGCAACCCCAGACCCAGGCGGTGCAGGCCATGGCTTTTGATACCCTGCAGGAAGTCGCCAACCTGCTGTACTACGGCCCGTGGGTGGCAGAGCGTGTGGTGGGGGCACGCAGCATTTACGAGGCCCAGCCTGAAGCGCTGCTGCCCGTGATTCGCCAAGTGCTGGATGTGCACCGGCGCTTCACGGCGGTCGATACCTTTGCAGCGCAATATCGCCTGCAAGCCTTGCAGCAGCAGGCCGAAAAAATCTGGGAAACCGTTGATGTGCTGTGCGTGCCCAGTGCGCCGCGCCACCCCAGCATTGCCGAGGTGCAGGCCGACCCGATTGCGGTCAACTCCGAGTTGGGCACGTACACCAATTTTGTGAATTTGCTGGGCTGGTCAGCGATTGCCATTCCTGCCTCGCAACTGCCCAACGGCTTGCCGTTTGGCATCACCTTGATTGCACCCGCATGGCGCGAACCCGATTTGGTACGCTGGGCCCAGCAACTGGAGGCGCAGGCACCACTGAGCGCAGGGGTGACCGGCTTGCACAGCAAGCCCACAGCGCCTTTGCCCGCCTGGCAGGTACCCGCACAGGGGGAGACCCTGGAATTGGCCGTGGTGGGCGCCCATTTGCGCGGCATGCCGCTGAACCATGAGCTACTGGCCTGCGGCGCACGCTTTCGGGAAGCCACGCACACGGCACCCCACTACCGCCTGTATGCGCTGGCAGGCAGCGTGCCCGCCAAACCCGGTCTGGCACGGGCCGAGGATGGGGGCGCCATTGCCGTGGAGGTCTGGGACATGCCCGTGGCCAACTTGGGGCGCTTTGTCGCCGGTGTGCCCGCGCCGCTGGGCATTGGCACGGTGCACCTGCAAGACGGCCGCGCGGTGAAGGGTTTTATCTGCGAAGGCTTTGCGCTGACACAAGCCCAAGACATCACCGCATGGGGTGGCTGGCGCGCGTATTGCAACGCCAGTTGATGTACCCGGGCAGCCCACCGCCACCGTGCGCTGCCACGCTCAATTCAACGCCCAAGGAACCTTGTATGCCTGCTGCTGCCAGCCTCGCCTCTGTCGCTTATGAAACACTGCGCCAGGCGCTGGACAATTTTCAGTACGTGCCTGGAGACCGCTTCAGCGAAAGCGAAGTGGGCCAGCAGTTGGGCATGAGCCGCACCCCCGTGCGTGAAGCCCTAGTGCGGCTGCAGCGCGAAGGCTATATCTCGGTGTTGCCCAAGATGGGCTGGGTGGTCAACCAGTTGGACTTTGCGGTGTTTGAGCAGCTGTACGACGTGCGCGCCGTGCTGGAGTGCGCAGCCGTTGATTTGCTGGTGGCTGCGCCAGACCTGACGCACAGGCTGCAAGATTTGACGGCGCTGTGGTGCATTTCAGCCGCCGATCGCCTGTCTGAAAAAAGCGTGGTCTCGCGCCACGACGAGGACTTTCACATGGCTTTGCTGCAAGCCAGTGGCAACTTGGAGATGGCACGCATTCACCGCGACATTACCGAGCGCATTCGCATCGTGCGGCGCCTGGAATTCACGCGCAACTACCGCATCGATGTGACCTATGAGGAGCACAGCCGCATCCTGCAGGCATTGCTGCAACGCGATGGGCTGCAAGCTAAAGTGCTGCTGCAAAAACACATCCGTGTCAGCCGCGATGAGGTGAAAAACATCACGCTGCACATGCTGCAAAATGCCAAGCAAAAAGTGGCGCTAGCGCTTACTGAATAAGCGCTAGCAGCTACCAAAAATAACTTTTTGTGGCACTGTGGCAAGCAGCCCGCCACAGCGCTAGCGGTGGGCCAGCAAGGCATGCAGCAGCGCACCATCGGGGTGCGCCAAGGCATTCAAAATGCTGAAGTGGTCTGCCCCTTCCACCGGCAGCAGCACATCGTGGGGCAGCCCTTGGCGGTACTGTGCAAGCGCTTGGCTCTGCCTTTGCAATTGCTCCAACTCTGCCGTGCCATAGGCGGTAATGAAGGGCTGGTGCACCAGTGGCAAGCGCAAGGGGCTCAAGGTTTGCACTTCGGCATCCTTCAGCTGCAACGCCGCATTCAAATAATTGTGCTGAATGGGCCCTAAATCGTAGATGCCGCTGATGCCCAAACCGGCCACCACGCCCGGTGCATGCAGCCCCAGCGCCGTCAAATGCCCGCCCGCCGACCAGCCGCACAGCAACACGCGATCTGCGGCCCCATGCTGCAAGGCATGTGCACGCACCGCAGCAATGCCTTGCAACACCTCTTGCACGATTTGCGTAAGGCTGGCTTGCGGCGCCAAGGTGTAGCCAATCAGCGCCGCATTCACGCCGTTTTGCAGCGCTCCCTCGGCCACAAAACGGAAGGTGTTTTTGTGCCGCATTTGCCAGTAGCCACCGTGAATAAACAGCAGGGTGGCCGCCCCGCTTGCACCGGCAAAAAAATCGAATTTTTGCCGTGCTTGCGGCCCATACGCCACATCGAGATGGCCCTTGGCGTGCTGTACCAGCGCAGCACTGCGCGCTTCAAAGTCGGCCAGTTGTGCAGCGCTGTTGGCGACTGCGCTGGTGTTGTCATAGGCGGCCTTGCGCGCCGCCGCATTCAGATGCAACAGCTTATCCAGCATCAGGCGGCTTTCGCTGGGTGGGCCACATGGCTGCTGAGCATCTCCGTCAACTCCTGGCGCACCGCATTGAACTCCGGCGCGGTAATGTGGCGCGGGCGCTCCAGCGGGATGCGGTAGTCGCGCTCCACCCGGCCGGGGCCGGCGGTCATGACCACCACGCGGTCGGCCAGCAGCACGGCTTCTTCGACCGCATGCGTGACGAAGATCACGGTCAACCGGGTCTTGGCCCAGATCTCCAGCAGCTCCTGCTGCAGCACTTCGCGCGTCAGCGCATCCAGGGCGCCAAAGGGCTCGTCCATCAGCAGCACCTCGCAGTCGTTGGCCAGCGCGCGCGCGATGGAGACGCGCTGCTTCATGCCACCCGAGAGCTGGTTGGGAAAGTGGTCGGCAAACTTGCTCAGGCCCACCATGTGCAGGTAGTGGTCGGCAATCTCTCGCAGCTTGGCCTCCGGCAGCCCGCGCTGCTTGGGGCCAAAGGCAATGTTTTGCCGCACGGTCAGCCAGGGGAACAGGCCATAGTCCTGGAACACCATGCCGCGGTCGGGCCCGGGTTCGCTGATGGGCGTGTGGTACATCTTGGCCACGCCGGTGGAGACGTTTTCAAAACCACCCATGATGCGCAGCAAGGTCGATTTGCCACAGCCCGAGGCACCAATCAGGCAGATGAATTCGCCCTTCTGGATCTGTAAATTTACCTCTTTCAAGGCGTGGATAGGGCGGCCATTTAGGCTAAACACTTTGCTGACGTTGGCAATGTCCAGGATGGGCGCGGGGGTGCGGTGTGCAAGGATTTCAGACATTGTGTTGCGGGCTCCACTTGAGCAAACGGTTGTTGAGAATGACCAGCAAACGGTCGGTGACAAAGCCGGTGAAGCCGATAACCACCATGCCCGCAATCACCACATCGGTGCGCGAGAGCATGCGCCCATCCATGATGGCCGCGCCCAGGCCCTCGGGCACGCCCGTCATCTCACCCACCACAATCAAAAACCACGCAATGCCGTGGCCCAGGCGCAGGCCGTTGAAGATGGAAGGCATGGCCGCTGGCAGCACCACTTGGCGGAACATGGAGGTGCCCTTGCAGCCCAGCATGGCGGCGGCCTCGAACAGGCGCGGCTCGACCGACTTCACTCCGAACGTGGTGTTGATGACGATGGGAAAGAACGCCCCCAGAAACACCAGGAAGATGGCGGCATTGGGGCCCACGCCAAAAAAGATCATGGACAGCGGCAGCCAGGCCGTGACCGGCACCGGGCGCAGCATCTGCAGCGTAGGGTCCACAAAACGGCGTATGGCGGCGTTTTTTCCAATCACCAAGCCCAAGGGTATGCCCACCAGCGCAGCCAGCGCAAAAGCCCCGTAGACGCGCGCCATGGACTGCAGCCAGTGGGTGGGCAGGGTTTCGCTGAAGGCATCGTCATAGATGCCTCCAAACGCGAAGTCCCACAGCATCAACCCCACCTCCTTGGGTGAAGGAATCAGCATGGTGCCGCTGGCGCGTACGGCCACATCCCAGGCCAGCAGCAGCAATAGGGGCAAGACGGCAGGTACCAGCCAGGTGGTCATCCAGACTTTGGCAGCACTGGGTGGGGGCGGCAACATCAGTTCCGCCGAGGCGGAAGCCGCCGCATGGCTGGGCACTGCGGCCGTCGCCGCCGCCGCGCGCGCATGGGGGTCAAGGGTGGAAGAGGGCATGGCAAATAGTCCCGAAACTGGCAAAAAACACCATCAGTCTGGTGCGGCTGCAGCGGCCAACCCAGCCGCTGCGCGGTGGTGGATTACTGGGGGTTCAAGCCGGTGACGATGAAGCTGCTGTAGTCGGGCAGCTTGCGGATTTGCTTGCGCTCCAGCATCAGCGCGCCGTAGTACTTGCTGCGCTTGATCCAGTCTTCATCGATCTTCCACGTCAGCTCCACGTTGTCGGCCGCCAGGTTGGCCACATCGGCGGGAAAGCCCAGCTTGGCGCCCGCCATTTGCACCAGCTCTGCCCGGTGGGCCATGGCGTATTCCGAGGCTTTGCGGTGAATGTCGAGGAACACCTTGGTCAAGGCCGGATCTTGTTTGACCGTATCGGCGTGCGTGGTCATGACCATGTTCACCTTGCCGGTGGGGGTGGAGTAGGGGAACTCCAGCACCTGACCCACACCGCGTGTCACGCTGATGGAGGGGCCGGGCTCTGCACCCACATAGGCATCGATGTCACCACGCTCCAGCGCGCCCGCCATTTCGCTGAAAGATACGCGCACGGATTTCACGTCTTTGATGGTCATGCCTTCGGACTGCAGCCGGTCGTTGAACACGGCCTCCTGGGTGGAGCCGGGCAGGATGCCAACGCGCTTGCCTTTGAGCGCCTTGAAGCTGCTGATGCCGCTGCGCTTACCCACCACAATCGCCATGCCGCCATTGCAGGTGGGCGCCACGATGACCACCGGCTCACCCGCTGCGGCGCCCAGTGTGGCCGCAGCCAGGCCATAAGTGCCAAAGTCCACCGACTTGGTGACCACGGCGTTTTTGCCGTCGGTGGGCGTCTCAAACGGGATCACTTCGATCTTGTAGCCCGCAGGTGTGAACTTATCATAGAAGTAGGGCGTGATGCCATGGATCAGCTTGAGTGTGCCCACCTTGATGACCTTGTCTTGCGCATGCGCCGCAGTGGGGGCGGCCACAGACAAAGCCAGTCCACAAGAGGTCAAAGAAGCGAGCAAAAGGCGGCGAGACAACATGGCAAATCCTTTGTGATTGAAGGCCTGATAAAAACGTGCCGCGCTTGCATACAAGCAAGTACACAAGCACTTGAGACCTATCAATGCAAGCGCCATGCCAACTTTTTGACCACTGCTCGGTGTTGAAAAATAGCCTTGGTGCGCATATTTATGCACGGTATGCGTCATCCATGCACCATGGATGCGCGCCCAGCCCGCACACGTGCACCAGCGTTGCGTCAAGGTGCGCGTTTGCGAACACGTCCCACACACCGCTGTGTGCCGCATGCTTTACGGTGCCAGCGTTACGACTTTGTTTGAAAGGATGCCGACCATGACTTTCTTCACCCCCTCACGTACCCTGCTGGCCGTTGCCGCCACGTGCTTGGCGCTGAGCGCGCAGGCCAAATCTCCCGCGCAGTGGCAGGCGCTGACGGCACCGCTCCAAGTGAACCTGGAGCAAGCGATTGCCCACGCCACCCAAGCCGTGCCGGGCAAAGTCATCGAGATTGAGCTGGACGATGGCGATGGGGCCGGCGTGCGCTACGAGGCCACCGTGCTGACGCCCCAGAACGACAGCGTGGAAGTGTGGGTAGATGGCAGCAGCGGCCAAGCGCGTATGCACCAAAACGATGGCAAGGCCAAGCGCAAAGACCTTGAGCGTGCACAGGCGGCCAAGATTGATATCGTTCAGGCAGTTCAAGCTGCCACGCGCTACACCGCCGGTAAAGCCGTCAAAGCGGAGCTGGACAACCATTGGGGCACGGTCACCTACCAGGTCGATGTACTGCAGGCCGACCACACCATCATGGAAGTCAAACTCGATGCTGCTGACGGCAAAGTGCTGCGCGCCAAGCGCGATTAACCCCCTTCACCGCTAACCACCGCTTGTGCGGTTGCCTGCCATGTCCCCTGTCAAAGTTGCCCTGATTGCTTTACTCACCGCCTTGCTGGGCGTGGCGGGGGGCTATTTTTTCTATGCCAACACCGTGGCGCGTTATGACGCCACCAGCAGCGTCTGCGTGGCCATGCAAGAAGCGGTGAAAGCCCAAATGCTGACGCCCCAGCAAGTGCGCTCACTGGGCGTGCTGTCTGGCAGCACCCTCAAGCGCCATTACAGCTCGGTCGCCCGCAAACTGAGCATTGCCCCAGAGTCCGTGGCCAACGCCTCCGCACAATCGGTATGCAGCCAGTTCTTGGTGGGTGTACACCAGTCCCCCTGAGCCTTGGAGCCACACGCACTGAAGCTGACGTGCGTGGGCCCCTTGTGCGTTGTGCCGTGCGGCATCCGAAGTGGTGAGCGCACCTGCGGTACAGGTTAGGTAACAAGCGTCACCCACACCGTGCAGGCAATCGGTAGCGATCGGGCTTGGGTTTTCTAAGCCTCTTGCGCTGCGCAGGCCCCAGGCTGGGTATATTTGCAGCGCCACCTGCGGTACAGCACGCGGCAAACTCATTTTTCATGAGCAATTAGCGCTTGATTTACCTTTGATTCAGATAGTTTTGACATCAAAAACAAGGAAATACAAGCGCTAACAGCTCTTTTTTTCATAGTCCCTCAACAGGCTGCCCATGGCAGCCTTTGCTTTTCCCATGAAACCCGCCATCCGCATTGTGGACGTTGACCGCCTTGAAACATGGAGCAAATACCAGCCCGGCATGTGTGACACCTGCGGCGCCAACTGCTGCACCATGCCGCTGGAAGTGCAACTGAGCGACTTGGTGCGCCTGGAGCTGGTCGATCAATTCGAAGTCGACAACGTCGACCACAAACTGATTGCCAAACGCCTGCTCAAAGCCAAGCGCATTGACCACTACAACCCCAAGCACAACATCTTCACCATGGCGCGCCGCGCCAGTGGCGACTGCAATTTTTTGGATGCGCACACCCGCCGCTGCACGGTGTACGACAAGCGCCCCGAAACCTGCCGCCTTCACCCCAAGAAAGGGCCCAAGCCCGGCTGGTGTGCATATGGGGATGCGCGCATTCGCTGAGGTGACGCATGGATATGTCCGCCCTTTGGATGCCCACCG
>NZ_JARXOV010000049.1:0-836 GCF_030162955.1 Comamonas jiangduensis | reverse complement strand
TGGCGAAGTTGATACCAAACAGCACACCCCAGAACTTGGTCATATCGCGCCAGATGGTGCGACCGGTCATGACATACACGGTCTCCATGATGGCCACGATCACCGCCAGACCAATGGTCAGCGGCACAAACAAGAAGTGGTAGAGCGCCGTTATCGCGAACTGCAGCCGCGATAAGTCGACGATGTCGAGGTCCATGGTCGTATCCTTTCAAAGGTCCTCTGGGGGAATGTGCGGGCAATTTCCAAGGTTGCCCGTCAATTAAAAACACTGATCCGGACAGCATCAATCCGGTCGCAAGCGCGCAATGAGCGCTGCAAAAGCAGGTTCTCCACGGCGTGCCTCGGCTTTTACGACACCGCCATCGAGCCAAATCAAACGGTCGGCCAGCGCCGCCTCGCGCTGCAGGTGGGTGCACAGCACCACCGTGTGCTGCTCTGCCCGAGCCTGCAACCGCTGCAATACATCGCGTGCCGTGGCGGCATCCAGCCCTTCGGTCGGCTCGTCCAGCAACCAGGCCGGCTGCTGCGCCAAAAGCAAGCGCGCCAGGCCCAAGCGGCGTGCTTGCCCGCCCGACAGGCCCAGACCGCCCTCGCCCAAGCTGCTGTCCAGCCCCTGTGGCATGGCGCGCACATCGGCTGCCAAGCCCGCGTCTTCCAAAGCAGCCCACAGCGCCCTATCGTCGGCGAGGGGCGCGGCCAGCCGCAAGTTGTCGCGCACGCTGTCTTGGAACAAGGCCACCCGCTGGGTTAGCCACACGCTGGGCACAGCCTGCACCCGGCCGTGGCTGAGGGACTGCTCGCCAGCCAGCACGGCCATCACGGTCGATTTACCCGCT
>NZ_JARXOV010000048.1:0-836 GCF_030162955.1 Comamonas jiangduensis | reverse complement strand
TCGCAAAGTTGATACCAAACAGCACACCCCAGAACTTGGTCATATCGCGCCAGATGGTGCGACCGGTCATGACATAAACGGTCTCCATGATGGCCACAATCACCGCCAGACCAATGGTCAGCGGCACAAACAAGAAGTGGTAGAGCGCCGTTATCGCGAACTGCAGCCGCGATAAGTCGACGATGTCGAGGTCCATGGTCGTATCCTTTCAAAGGTCCTCTGAGGGAATGTGCGGGCAATTCCCAAGGTTGCCCGTCAATTAAAAACACTGATCCGGACAGCATCAATCCGGTCGCAAGCGCGCAATCAGCGTTGCAAAAGCAGGTTCTCCACGGCGTGCCTCGGCTTGTACGACACCGCCATCGAGCCAAATCAAACGGTCGGCCAGCGCCGCCTCGCGCTGCAGGTGGGTGCACAGCACCACCGTGCGCTGTTGTGCCCGAGACTGCAACCGCTGCAATACATCGCGTGCCGTGGCGGCATCCAGCCCTTCGGTCGGCTCGTCCAGCAACCAGGCCGGCTGCTGCGCCAAAAGCAAGCGCGCCAGGCCCAAGCGGCGTGCCTGCCCGCCCGACAGGCCCAGACCGCCCTCACCCAAACTGCTATCCAGCCCCTGTGGCATGGCGCGCACATCGGCTGCCAAGCCCGCGTCTTCCAAAGCAGCCCACAGCGCCCTGTCGTCGGCGTGGGGCGCGGCCAGCCGCAAGTTGTCGCGCACGCTGTCTTGGAACAAGGCCACCCGCTGGGTCAGCCACACGCTGGGCACCGCCTGCACGCAGCCATGGCTCAGGGGCTGCTCGCCTGCCAGCACGGCCATTACGGTCGATTTGCCCGCA
>NZ_JARXOV010000047.1:0-864 GCF_030162955.1 Comamonas jiangduensis | reverse complement strand
CCCGCTAGCCCCGACAAGCGCTACGCGCTCTGCTTTTTGAATATGTAAATCCACAGACTGCAAGGCAGGGACTGCGCTGTCAGCATGCTGTACCGCTGCGTTGTCCAGCACAAAAGCGGCATCGCCTGCCGGGGCAGGCAGCGCCGCATCCACAGACCCACTGCCCATGCGTGCACCCAAGCGGCGTGCAGCCAAACGGGTGCGGCCTGCTTCCAGGGCACCACGGCGCAAGGCATTGAAAGGCTCCATGGCAGTCAGCGCCACCAGCAGCGCCAACGCAGCACCGGGTGCGCCGATGACACCGGCATCCACCAAATACCCTGCGCCTGCCAGCACGCCCGCCAAGGTCAAAGCGCCAGCGATGGCAAAACCTGCTGCAGCTTGCGCATCCAAACGGTTGAGCGCGTGGTCGGCCTGTGCCACGCGGGCATCGGATTGCGCAATGTGCGCGCATTGCGCGGCCAGCCGCCCGGCCATCAGCAAATCGGTTTGGCCAGCCACAGCATCCACGGCCTGCGCGCGCAAGCGCTCCAGCGCCAAGGCACGCTGTACGGCAGGCCGTGTGCTGCGCCGTGTCAGCCACAGGGTCAAGCCCATGCCTGCCAGTAACAACCACACCAGCACAGCCAAACCCAGCCACCACTGCAACGCTCCCAGCACCACGCCCGCCAGCAAGGCGGCCCCTGCTGCTGCCACCACGGGAACCATCAAGCGCAGATACAAGCTGTCGAGCGCATCCACATCGGCGGTCAAGCGCTGTAGCAAGCGTGCTGGGCGCAGCTGCAGCAAACGGGCTGCACCGGGCTGTGCCCAGCCGATAAACAGTTTTTCGCGCAGCGCAGCCAGTACGGCCAAGGTGGTCTC
>NZ_JARXOV010000046.1:0-878 GCF_030162955.1 Comamonas jiangduensis | reverse complement strand
ATAAGAGCCGCTAACGCTACTTCCCGTTGAAGCGCTGCGGAGCATTTATGCTTCGCAGCCGTATGTCTCGTGCCCCCGTCAGTAAAGAGCTGTGGCAACAGCTTGAACCCCTTATCCCGCCGTTCGTTGCATCACGCAAAGGTGGCCGCCGCAAGCGCACCATCAGTGATGAGGCGGCCCTCAATGGCATCTTGTTTGTTCTCCAAACTGGCATTGCATGGGAAGACTTGCCTCAAGCTTTGGGCTACGGCAGCGGCATGACGTGTTGGCGGCGTTTGCGTGACTGGAATGCTGCAGGTGTCTGGGAGCAACTGCACCAAGCCATGCTTGTTCGCCTTCGCGAACATGACCAAATTGATTGGAGCCGGGCCAGCATTGATGGCTCTTCGGTGCCAAGCCCCCGGGGGGCCAGGAAACAGGGCCCAACCCCACGGACAGAGGCAAGCTAGGCTCCAAGCGACACATCATCGTAGATGCCCAGGGCATCCCGTTGATAGTCTTGGTCAGTGGCGCTAACCGGCATGACTCGATGATGTTTGAGCCGTGTGTAGACGCCATACCTGCAGTCAAAGGACTACAAGGCCGCCCTCGCAGGCGGCCCTACAAGCTTCACGCAGACAAAGGCTACGACTACGCCCGCTGCAGGGCTCACCTGAGAAAGCGTGGAATCCTCAGCCGCATCGCAAGACGTGGTGTTGAAGGCAGCGAGAAACTGGGCAAGCATCGGTGGGTGGTGGAGCGTACCCATGGATGGTTTGCTGGGTTTGGAAAGCTGCGCATACGCTTTGAAAGGCGGCTGGACATACATCTGGCCTTGCTCAAATTAGCGGCAGCAATCATCTGCGCACGCTTCGTTGATAGGTTATGTTAGCCGCTCT
>NZ_JARXOV010000045.1:0-910 GCF_030162955.1 Comamonas jiangduensis | reverse complement strand
AGAGCGTAGGAAAGGCTGGCACGGACTGCCAGATACGATGGCGAGCGTCCCGAACATTCTTCTCGACCTGTCCCTTCTCCCAGCCCGAGGCCGGGTTGCAAAACTGTGCCTCGAACAGGAAGTGGCTGGCCATAGCGCTGAAGCGGGCATTGACCTCTCTGAGCTTGCCACGACCGACACGATCGACGGCTGTGCGCATGTTGTCGTAGATCCCTCGCCTGGGGATGCCTCCAAACACCGCAAAGGCATGGTTGTGGGCATCAAACAGCATCTCATGGGTTTGCAGCGGATAGGCCCGCAGATAGAAGGCTCGGCTGTGGCTGAGCTTGAAGTGAGCTACTTGCAGCTTGGTGCGCACACCTGCAATGACAGCCCAGTCCTCACTCCAATCAAACTGGAAGGCTTCTCCATCGCCGAAGACCAGGGGCACAAAAACGCCTCTGCCCGTTGTCTGCTCAGCCGCATGGCACTGAGCCTTCCAAACCCTTGCAAAGGCAGCAACTCGGCTGTAGGAGCCGGTATAGCCCAACGCTTGCAAGTCCAGAAACATCTGCTTGATCGTGCGTCGCTGCTTGCGAGAGCGGTTAGCTTCTGTGCGCAACCAGCCAGACAGCTTGCTGGCAAATGGATCGAGCTTGGTAGAGAGCGTGCGCTGTGCAACGCGAGGCTGCACAACATCGGAGCGCAAATACTTGCGGATGGTATTGCGAGAAAGCCCAGTTCTGCGGGCGATCTCCCGGATGGACAGGTGCTCACGAAGAGCCCAGCGCCTGATGACACTCAAAGTAGCCACGTCAATCACTCCTGGTCTCCTGCTGCACATAAAAGCAGCAGGCTAGGGTTAATACGTGGGTCAGATTGAGATGGAAAAACCGGGGGCTAGTGGGTCACTTCTGGGTGGAAATCAACA
>NZ_JARXOV010000044.1:0-956 GCF_030162955.1 Comamonas jiangduensis | reverse complement strand
TCGTTCTATGCGGGCTTTTTGTTGCTGCTTCTCTGGGTAGCCTTCAAGTAGCTCATGCTTTTGAGCAGGCCACGCCCCCCGCTGGCTGGTCTGCTGGTGGTGGCCCCGGTGGTTCTGTCACTGGTACAAAAGCAGTTAATGCAATGTTCGCCAATGGTGGCGTCACTTCCAATGCATCTATTCGCGCTAGTGGTCGTTTGGTGACTATGCCCGCGCTGATGAAGTACACGGCCAACGCCCCGCGCGTCGCTGCCGCCGCCATCATGCTGCACCCCGGCATCCGCACCGCAGCTTCCATCGCTGGCTGGCTCGGCCTTGCTGCCCTTTTTTATGACGAAGCCTCAGGGCTTTGGCAATCACCAAATTCTGAGGGCTACCCTCAATCTACCGGCCAAGAATATTCAGTTGACTCCATAGGAACTTGGCATTTAACCGTTTTAGATGCTTGCAATTCTGCGTACATTTACAACTACGACTACAAGAATATCGTCGCTGATGGCAGCGGTTGCTATGTCGACTTGTATTACAAAACTGGTGGTTTCGTTGCTCGTGCTCGAACCTCGGTTTCCTCTAGAAATTCGTCCTGCCCTTCTGGTTGGTATGTAACCCCTGCTGGTTGTGTACAAACCCCACCGCCTAAGACTATTACTCAAGAGGAAGCCATCGAAGAGATCATCAAGCACCCAATGCCTGACGATGCTCCGAAGTACATCCCAGAGCCTTTGCCTGTGGAAATGCCGTACTTTGAACCCTTGTTCATCCCCACCGGCAACCCGGTAGCCAACCCCAAATACGACCCCAGCAAGCCCCTCTCTCCAGAAAACCAGCCCTACGTGCAGCCAGGCACAAAGGTAACTCCTGCACCAGCTCCTGGTGCGCCTTGGCAAGTGGACACAGTCCCCGTCAATCGCCCCACGCCCACGCCAGAAGGCAGCACAGAGCCATCGACGGAACCC
>NZ_JARXOV010000043.1:0-962 GCF_030162955.1 Comamonas jiangduensis | reverse complement strand
CTGTTCTATGCGGGCTTTTTGTTGCTGCTGCTCTGGGTAGCCTTCAAGTAGCTCATGCTGGATACGCACAAGCCACGCCCCCCGCTGGTTGGTCTGCTGGTGGCGGTGCTGGTGGCGCTTTTACTGGCACCAAGGCTGCTAACGGTGCAACGTTCCTTAGTGGCTCTGTCTCCACCAATGCATCTCTGAATGTTGGCGGGCGTGCTGTCTCCATGCCCGCAACGATGCGCTTTGCTGCCAACGCCCCCCGCGTCGCAGCCACCGCCATCATGCTGCACCCCGGCATCCGCACCGCAGCTTCCATCGCTGGCTGGCTCGGCCTTGCTGCCCTTTTTTATGACGAAGCCTCAGGGCTTTGGCAATCACCAAATTCCGAGGGCTACCCTCAATCTACCGGACAAGAATATTCAGTTGATTCCATAGGAACTTGGCATTCAACCGTTTTAGATGCTTGCAATTCTTCGTACATTTACAACTACGACTACAAGAATATCGTCGCTGATGGCAGCGGTTGCTATGTCGACTTGTATTACAAAACTGGTGGTTTCGTTGCTCGTGCTCGAACCTCGGTTTCCTCTAGAAAGTCGTCCTGCCCTTCTGGTTGGTATGTAACCCCTGCTGGTTGTGTACAAACCCCACCGCCTAAGACTATCACTCAAGAGGAAGCCATCGAAGAGATCATCAAGCACCCCATGCCCGACGATGTGCCACAGCACATCCCCGTGCCTCTGCCTGTAGAGCAACCCAATATACAGCCTGTTTTTATCCCCACCGGCAACCCTGTAGCCAATCCCAGCTACAACCCCAGCGCTCCTGCCTCTCCAGAAAACCAGCCCTACGTGCAGCCAGGCACAAAGGTAACTCCTGCACCAGCTCCTGGTGCGCCTTGGCAAGTTGACACAGTCCCGGTCAATCGCCCCACGCCCACGCCAGAAGGCAGCACAGAGCCATCGACGGAACCG
>NZ_JARXOV010000042.1:0-1219 GCF_030162955.1 Comamonas jiangduensis | reverse complement strand
TATCCTGCATTTCCAGGTCGCAGTAGGCGGGCAGGTTGACGTTGTCCAGCTTGCGCAGGACGGCGGGTTCGCATTGGTATTCAGAACCCATCATTCCGCGGGCACCTTCACCAGCCATAGGCAGGGCGGCGTGCAGCTTGCCGATGGAGTAGGGCTTACCGGTGGCTTTGGCGACACCTTCCGAGATCTGTACTCCGATTACGTATGCTTTCATGGCCTTAGCTCCTTCATTGAGGGTTTTGCGAGAGACGACCCCGCTATAAATCCGCCCAGGCTGGCCTTTTCCAGTCGTCTTGGAATGCCAGGGCGGGAAATGACGTCCATGAGCTCGTCGGAATCAACCTGTCCACGCAGTACGTTGACCAGTTTTCCGTAGGCTTCACGGCAGTAGCTCACCATGCGTTCGGCGGTCAGCTCACCTTCTTTTTGGTGGGTTTTGATGCGCTCACCGGCTACGGGAAGCAGCTGCTGGAGGCATTCGTAGGCACCGACGAAGTACTCGTCACGGCGGGTGAGTACATCGAGCGGTATGTCGCGGTCTTTGCGGCGCAGCTCGACCTCAAAGCGCGTCCATTTGTCGCCAGAACCGGGCATAAGCTGGAGGCCTTTTTCGTAGGCGCGCAGCATCTTTCCGTTCTCGCGGCGGCCTATTTCCAGGGTGCGCCCGTAGTACGGGGTTTCTGAGAGCCAGTCACCGGGCGTGCTGTGGCGTGGTGGGGCTCCTGTGCCTGCTGTGAACAGGCCTTGGCTGAGCCATTCGCGGGCGTCGTCTACGGTGAATTCACCTTCCAGGCAGTCGACAGCCAGGTCGACACGGGTGATGGTGCATTCCCAGGCGCTGTAGAGGAAGTCCTGCATGCCTTGCCAATTGGTGACCTTGGAGCAGCCAGAGCCGGAGAGGTCAAGGCGGGCACGGCCTCGCATGCGGTCGCCGCCCCAGTCCAGGAGGCCTACTTGGTGCCGGGCACCGTCATCCAGGAGCACAAAGAGGCGTGCACCGTGCTGAAACCCAAAATGGCCATTTCCATCCTCTGCATGAACATTCAAACCGTGGGTGCGCAGCAAGTCCAGGACGGTAGCAAGGACGTGTTCGTCGGGTTCAGGCAACCAGGTGAAGGTTAGCCAGTCGACTTTTGCACCGCCGATGGCGTGGCGGGGAGTTTCCCCCAGTGTTACAGCACTGGGGGAAGCCGAGGCGTGCTGTGCGCGGTGGGAGCGG
>NZ_JARXOV010000041.1:0-1361 GCF_030162955.1 Comamonas jiangduensis | reverse complement strand
CGCTGCCCTCAACGATTGGCTGGAGCAACGGTGTCAGCAGCTCTGGCAAGAGATTGCGCATGGGCAGTTACCTGGCTCACTCGCCGATGCGTGGCAGCAAGAGCGCTCTAGCTTGATGCCGATGCCTCGGCCATTCGATGGGTTTGTCGAGCATGCCAAACGGGTCTCACCTACCTGCTTGGTGCACTTTGAGCGCAATCGCTACAGCGTGCCAGCCTCTTATGCCAACCGGCCTGTGAGCTTGCAGGTTTATGCCGACCGCCTGGTCGTCGTGGCAGAAGGCCAACTCGTCTGTGAACACCCGCGCATCATTGAGCGCAATCACCAAGGCGGTGGGCGTACGGTCTATGACTGGCGCCATTACTTGGCCGTATTGCAGCGCAAGCCTGGCGCATTGCGCAACGGTGCACCGTTTGCCGAGTTGCCAGACGCATTCAAACGACTGCAAGCTTTGCTCCTGAAGCAACCTGGCGGCGATCGCGAGATGGTGGAAGTTCTTGCCTTGGTGTTGCAGCACGATGAGCAAGCCGTCCTGGCCGCTGTCGAGTTGGCTCTGGAGGATGGCGCACCCCGCAAGACCCACATCATCAATGTCTTGCACCGCCTCATTGATGGAGCACCTCAGCCCGAACCCATCCATTCGCCCCAAGCCCTGGCCTTGATCGTTGAGCCCCAGGCCAACGTCGTGCGCTACGACCAACTCCGACAGGTGCGCCATGCGTCATGACCCCGCCATTGCAGCGATCATCATCATGCTGCGCCAGCTCAAGATGTTTGGCATGGCTCAGGCCGTGACAGAACTTGCCGAGCAAGGCTCTCCTGCCTTTGAAGCTGCACACCCCATACTGTCGCAACTGCTCAAGGCCGAGAGCGCAGAGCGAGAAGTACGCTCTATTGCCTATCAGCTCAAGGCAGCCAAGTTTCCAGTCTATAGAGATCTGGCAGGCTTTGACTTCGCCCACAGCGAGGTCAATGAAGCCTTGGTACGCAACCTTCATCGCTGTGAATTCATCGAGAAGGCCAACAATGTGGTGCTTGTCGGAGGCCCCGGTACTGGCAAGACGCACATTGCTACGGCCCTGGGTATTCAGGCCATTGAGCACCACCGTCAAAGGGTGCGATTCTTCTCGACCGTGGAGTTGGTTAATGCATTGGAGCAGGAGAAGGCTCAGGGCAAAGCCGGACAGCTCGCCCACAGGCTGGTGCATACCGATCTGGTGATACTCGATGAGCTGGGCTATCTGCCCTTCAGCTCATCTGGTGGTGCGCTACTGTTCCATCTGCTGTCGACGCTTTACGAACGCACCAGCGTGGTGATCACCACCAACCTGAGCTTCAGCGAATGGGCCAGCGTGTTTGGG
>NZ_JARXOV010000040.1:0-1363 GCF_030162955.1 Comamonas jiangduensis | reverse complement strand
GACTGCCACTCAACGAGTGGCTGGAGCAACGGTGTCAGCAGCTCTGGCAAGAGATTGCGCATGGGCAGTTACCTGGCTCACTCTCCGATGTGTGGCAGCAAGAGCGCTCTAGCTTGATGCCCATGCCTCGACCGTTTGACGGCTTTGTCGAGCATGCCAAACGGGTCTCGCCTACCTGCTTGGTGCACTTTGAGCGCAATCGCTACAGCGTGCCAGCCTCTTATGCCAACCGGCCTGTGAGCTTGCAGGTTTATGCCGACCGCCTGGTCGTCGTGGCTGAAGGCCAACTTGTCTGTGAGCACCCGCGCATCATTGAGCGCAATCACCAAGACGGTGGCCGCACGGTCTATGACTGGCGCCATTACTTGGCCGTATTGCAGCGCAAGCCCGGCGCATTGCGTAATGGCGCTCCGTTTGCCGAGCTGCCAGACGCCTTTAAACGGCTGCAAGCTTTGCTCCTGAAGCAGCCTGGTGGCGACCGTGAGATGGTGGAGGTTCTTGCCTTGGTGTTGCAGCACGATGAACAGGCCGTCCTGGCCGCTGTCGAGTTGGCCCTGGAGGATGGTGCCCCCCGCAAGACCCACATCATCAATATCTTGCACCGCCTCATTGATGGAGCGCCGCAGCCTGAGCCCATCCATTCGCCACAAGCCCTGGCCTTGATCGTTGAGCCCCAGGCCAACGTCGTGCGCTATGACCAACTCCGACAGGTGCGCCATGCGTCATGACCCCCGCGATTGCAGCGATCATCATCATGCTGCGCCAGCTCAAGATGTTTGGCATGGCTCAGGCCGTGACAGAGCTTGCCGAGCAAGGCTCTCCTGCCTTTGAAGCTGCACACCCCATACTGTCGCAACTGCTCAAGGCCGAGAGCGCAGAGCGAGAAGTGCGCTCTATTGCCTATCAGCTCAAGGCAGCCAAGTTCCCTGTTTACAGAGATCTGGCGGGCTTTGACTTTGCCCACAGCGAAGTCAATGAAGCCTTGGTGCGCAGCCTTCACCGCTGTGAATTCATCGAGAAGGCTAACAATGTGGTACTTGTCGGAGGCCCCGGTACTGGCAAGACGCACATCGCTACGGCACTGGGTATTCAGGCAATTGAGCATCACCGCCAAAGGGTGCGCTTCTTCTCTACTGTGGAATTGGTTAATGCCTTGGAGCAAGAGAAGGCACAGGGCAAAGCCGGACAGCTCGCCCACAGGCTGGTGCATACCGATCTGGTGATACTCGATGAGCTGGGCTATCTGCCCTTCAGCTCATCTGGTGGTGCGCTACTGTTCCATCTGCTCTCGACGCTTTACGAACGCACCAGCGTGGTGATCACCACCAACCTAAGCTTTAGCGAATGGGCCAGCGTGTTTGGC